>NZ_JCACKQ010000019.1:0-74242 GCF_059505465.1 Symplocastrum torsivum
GTACCTGTATGACCTTGTAAAGGTTGCCCAATTGGGTTGCCCAAAATGTTCCACAGGCGCACCGTTTTGTCGTCACTGCCAGTAACAATCATCTTGCCATTGGGACTTATAGCAACAGATTGGACAGCATCTGTATGACCTTGTAAAGGTTGCCCAATTAGGTTGCCCAAAATGTTCCACAAGCGCACCGTGCTATCTTTACTACCACTAACAATCATCTTGCCATTGGGACTTATAGCAACAGATTGGGCAGTATCTGTATGCCCTTTTAAGGGCTTCCCAATCGGGTCAGAAATGTCCCACAAGCGCACCGTGCTATCTTTACTACCACTAACAATCATTTTGCCATTGGGGCTTATGGCAACAGATTGGACAGTATCTATATGCCCTAGTAAGGGTTGCCCAATCGGTTTACCCGAAGTATTCCATAAGCGTACTGTGTTGTCATAATTACCGCTGACAATGGTCTTACCATCAGGGCTGAAGGCAATAGATAAGACAGCACTCGTCTTATCTGGAACCAGTTGCCCAATTAGTTTGCCCGAAATGGCCCATAAGTGTATTATCCCGTCGTTCCTGCCACTGGCTATCACCTTACCATCAGGACTGATCGCAACAGACCAGACATGGCTCTTTTTATCTGGAACCAGTTGCCTAATCGGTTTGCCCTGTAAGTCCCACAAGCGCAGCGTGTTGTCCTTACTACCACTGACAATCATCTTGCCATCGGGACTGATCGCAACAGACCAGACAGCATTTGTATGTCCTTGAAATGGTTTTCCAATCGGTTTGCCCTGTAAGTCCCACAAGCGCACCGTGCCATCCTCACTGCCGCTAACAATCATCTTACTATCGGGACTGATAGCAACAGATTGGACTGGAAGTTTGTGACCGCTTAAGGGTTGCCTGATTGGTCTGCCCTGTAAGTCCCACAAGCGCACTGTGTTATCTTCACTAGCACTAATAATCATCTTGCTATCAGGACTGAAGGCTACAGATGTGACAGGGCGTGTATGTCCTTGAAATGGTTTCCCAATCGGGTTGCCCTGTAAGTCCCACAAGCGCACCGTGTTATCATCACTAGCACTAACAATCATTTTGCCATCGAGACTGAATGCCACCGAGCGGACAAACATTGTATGACCTGTAAAAATGTTTCGTTCTCTGTTTACTTGTATTGCATTAAGTAAGCTAAATTTCACAGGGTTAAGTATATTCCACGGCATCCATGAACGGTTCTGATCTATAGCCTGGATTGCCAGAACGAGTCCATCTATAGGGGTGGCATTTAGCAGATTTTCTACTCTAGCTGCTTTTTCACGTAAAAGCGAAAACTGTAGTTGAATAAAAGCAAAAATGGTTAATCCAGACAGCGAGGCAATTACTCCAGTTACAATACCAATTGTGCGACGACTGTTGTTTTGTCTCCTCTGGACGCTGCGCCTTATAAACTCAGCCTCTACTCGGTTAAACCAGTTGTCATTAGAATTGAGTACCTGCTTCAACAAATCCAAGCGTGGATCGGCATTCCAGAGAAACTTAGCCTGTTGCTGACTTTTCCACTCAAAAGCCGCAGGTGTCAGCCGCCGTTGTAAAATTAAACTTTCCTGTTCCTGTTGTTTCCAACTCAGTAGCTTTTGCCATCCCCGCACTAAAACATCATGGGCAGGCTCAACATACTCCTGATTCTTTATATCTCGTCCTTTCACTAACAAGCGAGCAGCGACAAAGCGCTCAATTACTTCCTTGACTCGCGCATTTTCTGGCTCTGGATACTCTAGTTCATTACATAGCACCCGTCTGCGAGCCAACTCACCTCCACCCACTGCCACCATCCGCAGCATCACATGGCGCACAGTTCGCTCGTATGCTAAATCGCGCTTCTTCAACTCCTCATATTCACAGTCCGCTCTTTGGGTGAGACTTCGCGCCACTCCCCCCAGTTGTTCATAATCTTCCTGAGTAATCGCCCGATTATTCCGTTTGCCTTCTTTGACACTTTTGATGTACTTGAGATAAAGCTCACTTAAGGTAAAAGAAAGCAGGGGCAGCGCTCCTGGCATCTGCACCACTTCATCAATCAAGTCGTCTACCAGCTTTGGCGGCTCGAAATACATCACCTTAGCGGTGGCGGGTTCTACAATAGCTTGGCGTAATTCCTCCCGCGTCATCACTGGGACAATAAATCGCGCCCCACTCCAATAAGGTTCTAAAGCAGTCTCTCTAAATTGGGGTTCAAAGTCACTTCGCAGTGTCAGCACAATCCGTAACCAATCAGGAAAGGCTTTGAGCGCCCTTTCCAAACCCTTGAGAAACATTTCCCGCACAACTTCATCCCGGCTGAGAGTGACTAATTCTTCAGATTGGTCAATGACCAGCAACAGCTTTGAGTTTGGGTAAAGTTCTCTCCAAGCCACCAAGTTGAAAGACAGGTTCTGCAAGCCTTGTTCATACCACAAGGTATTGTCGCTACTGTTGCCCTCTTTGCTTGCGTCCCCAGAAGTCAGGTCATCAGTCGCCTGATTGGGAATAGCAAAAACAGGTAACTTTTCTCGTTCCAGTGCCTGGTTCAAAGCCCGGAAGGGAGACTCTCCCGGACGGATGGTTTCTAAGACACGCCATTGCTCCCGCTGTTTCTTCAACTGTGGAATCAATCCCGCTTTGACCAAACTGGATTTCCCTGAACCCGAAGCCCCTAGTACCACCGTCAACGGATGGTTAGTCACGAAGTCTTGCAGCGTTTCGATTAACGCTTTTCTGCCGAAAAACTTGTCGCTGTCGCGTTCTTCAAATGACTCTAACCCTTTGTAAGGATTCGCTTTTTCGTCGAGTTTGGGGGCTTCCTCCAGTTTATTTGCCTTAAAACCAGGGATGGGAAAGATATACTCTCCCTTGTTATGACGTTTGAGTTGACTAAAGCCTGGGGTTTGTTTGGCACTTGTATTGCCCAACTCACCGTGAATGTAGACGTACAATTCTGTGGCTGTGATCACACCGTCACATCTAAAATCGGCTTCTCCAGAGAGTCCCTTCAAGAGCAATTCGGCAAAGGGAGAGTGTCCCTCATGCTCACTGCGCTGTCCAAAACGATACAAGGAATCGGCAGCTTTTTCGTCATCGGCGGCAGAGGTAATCACCTGCTGGGCATAACCAGAGATGAAGCGCTCATAGCGTTCGCGATACATTTTTTGCGCTCGTACCGCATCTCGTTGTCCTGCCCAACGAAATGCCCCAGCAAAGCAGCAGTCAAGGATAACTAACAAATGACGGCAAGGCAGTGCTAGTAAGGCATCATGCAGTCGCTTCATCGGTAGCAAGCTGTTGTCATTATCCATCCGCGCATCTTGAGGCACCAGAAAACCCATAGGACCATCGGCGTTGTCCAGTGCATCTAGGGCGATGCCGTGTCCAGCAAAGTAGAACAACAGGCGGTCATCGGGGTGAAGTTGGGTTTTACTGCCATCAGGTAAAGGGAGTGTCTGTTGCTCAAAGGCAGCAAAGAGTTCCCTGAGCTGCGTACCAGTGGCATCCTCATCCAGCAGTCGCAGGACTTCGTATTGGTATTTGGTTTCTAGGATATGAGCGATTTTTCTAACGTCATTGACAGCAGTTTTGAGCGCTGGGATGCCATTGACGTATTGATTAATCCCGATAACTACTGCCAGACTGCGTTTAATTTCTGCCATAGATGCAATCGCTCATGTAACTTGCAGATTTTTCGTGTTAGCGTAGCGGCACGGAATCTGGATTGTCATTACTCTTACTAAGAATTAATGACTAATGACTAACGATTGACTGGTTTTCCCTTGCTTGGCTGAATCGGGTTGGGGTGATCGCTTCAACCTCGTTAAACCAAAAATTGCTCCTGCCAGCAGCAATACAATTGCCCCAATCACTGCACCATTTAACCAACTCCGAGTCTCAGCTTCTCGATCAATGTTGTCTGGTGCAATTGGCTCAGACACCGGAGGTTGTTCAGATATCAAAGGTAGAGGAGGTTGGATGGATGGGCGATGCTGGCTAGGCTCTTGGTTCGATACAGTAGTCACAGCATCTAGGTTAGGTGGGAGAGCGATGAGATTACTTTCTTCTGGAGGCATTGAAGAAGCGATAGACGAAGCCACGCCCTCCGGGTTAATTGCCTCTAATGGAGGTTGGGGTTTGCGACTTGGGCTAGAGTGGAGAGCGTTCGCTAAGGCATCCAAACCCGCCTTAGTTGTGAAGTAGGTGAGATGGTCGCAGGCAGCATCGGGTAGTAAAATCTTAGGCTGAGGCGATCGCGTAGCACTGACACTTTTGATGCTGGCTAAAGTAACAGCAATATCGTTAGGTTGCTCAAAAAACGTCAGATTGACGACTTTGTCCACAGCCTTGCCAAAGAGCCTCTCCATGAGTCGCTTTAACGAGCTAGAATCCTTCCCCAGTTGGGTTTCCATAGCCGCTGGGACAATAGAGCGGTCACCCGCAACAATCGTATAAGGAACGTGGGGGTCTGAGTTTTGTGCGATCGCTTTCAGAAAGGGAGAGTCTGGCTGCATTTGCTCTAGAGAATAGTCGTTACTCTCCAGAAATTGAAGTAAGTCAGCCACTACTTTAGTTGGCCAGACAATTGCCGAAAGTTGATTGAGTCCTATACCTAGGGCAGCAAAAATCCAATCCTGTACAGCAGGCCAAGGAGAGCCACCGTTCGGCGTGCCTAACATCACTAAGTGTTGAACTATTTGATTACCGCCTTCTCGCTCAATAAACCAACGAGAGACTAACCCCCCCATTGAGTGAGCCACAATATGCAGCTCTTTTCCGTGGTTGGGTCCCAAACCTACAGCTTCCAGCCGTTGCCTGAGCAATCGTCCATTCTCCTCAATTGTCGTTTGGAGATTCTCGTAGTCGAACCCTAAGACAAGGTCATACAGTTCGCTCAAGTGTCGCTGTTGTCCATCCACATCAACTGTGGCGCGTCGGATACTGGGAACCATACTTTGCGTATCCCCAATAATGCCATGAATGTACAGCACTATCTTCTGGGCTTGAGCAACCTGCGCCTTTACTTTCTCCTGATTTTTCTCATAAACTACTGTCTCATCATCCCTGACCTCGGCTGCCGATAAAATGGGGTACTCAAATGGACTGCCCAACTTTTGGCTCACCACTTTTTGAAAGAAGATACGGATTGAACCCTGCAAGCTGCGGCTGCTTACTAAGGGTTTGGGCAATCGCTCCAGGGTAATCTCAGTCTTGCCTTGTTCAGTTGTCACCCCTTGACCTAATGGCAGGAAAAACTCACCATCAAAAGCGATCGGCAAGAGGTGTTCACCCTCCGCCAAGGCTGTATCAACCACCAACTTAAGAGGAGCTTCTGGTGTCACAACCGTGTAATCTTGTACATCATTTAGCTCCAAGGCACTCAAGCCTGGATCACTGCCTCTAGTGGTTGTGAATTGAAACGTTTCAGTTAGAGCCGAGTCTTGCCGTAGAATAGCTGGCAGAATCAGATTTCCTAAATCTCTACTAGCCTGCGGTATGGTAGTGAGCGCCGCTTTAGCTTGCAGACTAGGATGGGGTTGCAACTCAACCACACCCTGCTGTAGAACAGTGCTTTCGTTAGACTGAAGGACTCTCCCCTCCTGGGGTCGCACGACTGTAAACGTAACGGCCTTCGTCATCCAATCATCGTAGTTTCCTCCGGAGCGCACGACCTCACGAGTATGTACTCCGCTCATTAAACGGTTGAGCGTACCTTGCCCGAATCCTCTAGTGCCGAAAGGAGGCAAGTCCAGCGCCGGTTGCTCTAGTAAACTGGCATCAAAATCTGTAGTGCTGACAATCAGCTTGAATACATCCTTATACTCAGTAATGCCCTGCTCCAAGAAGTCCTCTGGGATGACAAACACAAGGTCATCAAAGCTGCTCTCAACTGTTCCGTCTCCTTCTATGCCTTTGGGTGGAATCCGTAGACTACTTCTCTCGTCAAAAAAGGGGACACTTACAGAGAAGCTCTCTGAAATATCGATGACATTACAGAAGAGCGTTTTCTGACTGTGATTGGTTAGTTTTATTTTTATTTTTGGTGGTATCCATTCACCATTTTCATAGCTGTACTCCACACGTTGCTCAGCAGCACCTTTTGTAGAATCATTCTGAGGTGATGCCGATGTATCTCGCCCAGAAAGGATGATAACTTCCATCTCCACATCATTGGGTTTAATTCGACTGGTAGCGGGGCTGGAGAGTTCGAGAATATTATTCCAACGGGCGATATGTTCTAAGCGCTGAATAACCTGCTGTGCACGTTCAGAGGTGTAACCCGCCTCATCCGGTTTTACAGGAATTGGCGCAACTAAAGGACGGTCATCAGTCGGCTGTGTAATCCCGTACTGACCATTACGAACTAGCAGATTGTAATCAGCATCCGTACCTACGTCTACTTGATGTACGAATAATGAATGTCCTCCATCAGGTCCGGCTGATAAGAGGGCTTGGCGTACCAGTTCGATGCCGACTTCTTCACCGGGTTCGCCTTTAATAAAAACCTTCAAAGGAGGTAGTGGGAGAGCGGTTATAACTGCCCAATAGCTTTCGTTTTCGGATAATTGAAGCTCCGGTGGACTCGCTTCGCTAACGCTACCCTTGGTAATCTGCACTTTGCTGCGTTGTGGCATCACCTGAGTAACTTTAGCTTCCCCAAGAGCCTTTGAGAGTTGGCGTAACTGTTCTGGAGTACTTCCGGCTGGAAAGATAGCTAAAAAGGTATCTCCCGTTGTGGGTTTAAGGATACCGTGCAGCACTCCACCATCAATTACCCAACTATTCTCATTCTTACTACGGCTTAAAGTGAAGTAGAAGGGGCGTTCGGGAATTGCACCACCCAAGAACGGTTTGTTTAACTCTTCCGGGTCAATTGCTTCAACTTGAGGCGACTGCTCCCTGACTTTACCGCTTACCAGAGCATTAAGATTTCTGGCTAAATCTCGATAGCTTATGCTGCCATTGGTTCGCTGTAGAGTTTGCAGGAGGAAATAGGAAAAAGCACCTCTATGTTGACCATCTTCTCCCTTATATTCCTTCGCCAGCTCATAATCTCGACAGGCAGAGAACATAACGTGCTTTCCCTTAGGTAACACGACACCAGCCGTCTTCCTTTCAAGGTTACGAGAAGAGGTTAATAGTTCATCTAAGACCGTTTTTTCTTCATTAAAAATAAAGCTGCTCAAAGAGCGATCGCGAGAATCCACAGGACCACGACGCACGGTTACATCTGAAGCTAAATCTCTCGTTCCAGTACCCGAATGACAGCAGTCTAAAATAAGCAAAACATGGGGGTTATTCTTAGCAACTTTTGAAATTAGGTACCCTAATTCCTTATCAGCTAAATCTCGACCATCTGGTGTACGGCTGTCATGGCAAACTAAAGTTTCATCCAAATAATCTGGCTCTAAATTCCAAAATTCTTCGGGTGCCTTCTCTTGAGCGCCATGACCTGAATAGTAAAAGAACACGACATCTTCACTGTCAGCGTTGCATAGGTGCTGTTGAAAGCCTTTGATAATTTCCTGACGAGTCGCCTGCTCGTTTGTGAGTACCCAAGGCAGATCATCCGGTTCTACCAGGTTCCATTCACCCTCCTTAGTCCGCTCCCGAAGATATTCTTCTATAGCCCTGATATCATTAACGCAACCTTTTAGCAGTGGTACTGGGGGAACTGAAGCCGGATCGTATTCATCGATCCCAACCAGCAGTGCATAGATGTTCTTCGCCATATTTACCCCACTTCGTCAGTTTTTTTAGAAATTACTGATACATTTTTTCGCTAAATCCCTGTTACAGATAATAGAAATGCTATTAGGCTCCATGAAGGTGAGTACATAACGAAACCTAATAGTCTCTTTCCTCCGTCAACCTCAACACTTTCAGGACAGGCACTGTCTTTGTTCACTACCATAAAGCTCAACAATTACGAGTCCTACCAATAATTAGAGGTAATCGCAAGAATTTATAGTAGTCTCTTACACCGACAGTGCCTCTAGCTCAATTTACAACCCTAGTTCTATACGAGTTGCTGCTCCAACAACACCATCCGCCGTTAAACCCTTCTGCTGTTGGAATTGCTTGACGGCTTTATCGGTACCGGAACCAAACACGCCATCGGCTGTAACACTAATCTTCACCTTAACTAAGGCTTCTTGAACTTGGCGGACATCGTCACCCTGCATATAAGGTTTGCTCAGACGCAGTGTCCTTGTTGTCAGTCTCGAAGCCGTTTCCACCGTGCTTACGCCAAAGCCTGCTATGGCTGATTTATTGAGTCGGGATAGAGTAGCCTGACCACAGTCACCATCTTCTGCAATACGGTCATTGGGATTGTACCGATTCCACAACCGTTGGAAAGCCTTAATGGCAATATTGCTAATATCTGATCTTCCCCCTCCTTTATAGTCAAAGTGGGGAGGGTCACCCCGAAGTGGTCGCCAACCCTGCTTTATGAAGAACGGCTCCCAACCGCGTGGGTCATCGACATCTAAGGCTAGACCATCCTCATGGTTGCTGGTACTTGGACGAGCGGCTATAGGAATACCGCACTGTCCATTTCTGTATTGGTTGTACAGCATGAGTTGCTGAGGAAGGGTGCGGTAAGCCGAGTTGATCACCAGCGTTTGACCGCGAGCGCTAATAACGCGAGCCAGTGCCTCTTTTGCCTCACGCTGAAGGAATGGGTTAACCGCTGCACTCTTATTTTGCACATTTAGGTCGGTAAAGCTCACCAGGCAATTGGCTTCTATACTGTTCATCTCCTCAATGATCTGCTTAGAAAGCCCGCTAACCACAGCGGTTGAGCAGCCAGGTGCTTGCTGAACCGTAGTTTCGAGACTTCGAGTTGCCTCATCAAGCGCTCGACTCACCTCTTCGAGGTCATTATTAATCTCGTTTATCTCTCCACAAGGCTCAATAATGCCTCTGTCTTCAGTTTCTTCATTACTGTTTTCCTTCGTGATTTCGTCTTCGCTCATTGCTACCTCCAAGATATTTAATAGGGGAATTTTTTCGTATTTGAAACTAGAATTTGTATGAGCTTCTACAAATTATTAATGGACTCTCTTAGTCCTATACGTTCTGTAGGTGGAGCTTCATTAACACGGCTCAACCATCCATCCAAAAAGACTCGCTAGCTCGGATTGCGAGCCACTCTCTCTTTATGAAAAGAGACTCTTCTATCAATGATTTCTTCAACTTCATAAACTACCTTACTGATTAGATAAATTAATCGATTTTGTTTCTTTTTAAATTCCGAAAAATGACTTCCAACAACTTTTCGATTTGTACAGGTTTGATGAGATAATCATCGGCTCCTAGTTGCCAATCACGGGGGCTTTTGTGCAGGTCAGCCTCAGAGGCTATAAAAACAACAGGAATCTTAACCGTTTCCAAATCTTCTCGTAGATCGTTTAGAACTCTGTAACCATCTAGTTCGAGTAGATTAATGTCACAAATAATCAAACTTGGCTGAAGTTCCTTTGTTAGCTTTAAACCCTCTAATCTGTCGGGTACACTAACGATATCAAAACCTTCATCTTCTAATAAATCAAAAATACCTAAGTCTGATTTGTCATCAGATTCAATTATTAATATTAGGTTTCTCAATGTATCATCCTCAATAGGATAATTCTTATAAGCTTTCGGTAAAACAGCCTGATCAGATAGGCTATAAAAGGTTAAATTGCTTAGCATTTTAGTTTTAATCTCACATCCGTCCTTTGAGTGTCACAAGCGAAGAAGTTAGTGGAGCCGAAGGCTATCAACGTCTGCCTTGTAAGGGATTTCAAAGCTCAAGCCGATACCACGAAGCGAGAAATGTTGCTCGTAGTGCGTAGGTAATCGCTTGACTCAACTCTTGCCTCAGTAGCAGACAGGCAAGTGGCAGCTAAAAGCGTTCAGGATAGTTCCTGTGCCCTATAGTCTTTCCAACTGTTTCTTAATAGGTGTAAGTGAAATCAACTTATACACTTGTCAGATGCGATGTGATTGAAGAGTCAGTTTTTCAGTGAGCTTTCCTTGAGTTTTCCCTGAATTCTCGACTAACTGTATAAGCTCAAGATGCTGGCATTTATTTAATTAATGCAACTACTATATATAAGCTCAGGTAGTGTGAGGTGAACGCAGTAGCTATGGGTGCTTCATCAAAATACTGGAAAATTTGCCGCATCAGTCTAAAGAGTGAAACAGATGCCTATGAGTACTGTCTAGTTCCGACTGCACAGGAGTTTGTTCACAAACAAGTTCCCAATTCTCAAAATGAGGATATGCAAGCTGCTCTGAATTCCTATTTCTACGGCAATAACTCTACTGTTGATACGACAAGCCGTGCTTTGGCTGGACTTTGTCTGAGGTGTTATGTTTCTGACCCCATCCTCAAAGCCTGCAAAAAAATCGACAATCTGTTCTCTGGTGAAAAGCAATTCACCTACCAGGATTTGCTGCCCTTTGTACTCAATGACGATGGTCAAACTCTAGTCATACTAGATAGGGATGGTAAAACTCAACTCATCCTGGATGACTTGGGTGAAGTTAAGACAACGGCTTATAAATTTTTTACGGTTGAGATATTGCGAACATTTAAGCACAACTCAAGCCGTCGGATGAGCTTAGACAATTGGGCTTACTTGCAAACTAGACAAAATCCAGAACTAAAAAATTTTTTATCGGAGTTTGGCTTTAAAGCTCTTAGTGACTGGGCGCTATTGAATAGAGCTAAAGCCAAACAGCTTGAACGTTTATCCTCTCGATCGCGCACTAGCGTAGAAATCTTTCATGCCGTCTACCGTCGAGACAGATTTGGGCAACGGCAGGCGGGAGTAAGAAAATGTCCAGACCCCTCAAGCGCTCAACTTCAAGAAATGCTAACCCTCTTGCAGGAACGAAAGGTCATCATCAACAGCCCAGTTGAGTTGATGAAAGAACTTAAACAGATAGCAACAGAGTTACGGCAGTATGATATCTGGAGTTACAGAGAATCTCTGGATATCTACGACCCTGATACGGGAAGTTATACACCTAGAGCGGATTTACCTACTGATTCCTTAAATGAATTAGATGTGGAACGGCGGGAACTGATGGATTTTTTGCATCAGCAACTAAAGTTAGCTTTGGCTGGTGCGATAGAGCAAGAGATTCGTGCTTCCATTACCAAATTGGAAAAAAGTAAAACCTATGCTCCTCTAGCTAAACAATTCATTCCTGGTTTGCAACTATATTACTGTCAGGGCTTGTCTCTTAAGGAGATTGCTCCCTTATTGGGAATGAGCAGTTGGGCGCAAGCTAGGCGTGTGTTGAATCCGGGAGACCTTCTCAACAAGGTTCGGGCTGCGTGCGTGGAACAAGTTCTCGACAAGACGCTAGAAAAGGCAAGAGATAAGGGGCTGACCAAAATTCCTCCCGAACCCGACTATCTCAAAACCTTGCTTGAGCAAATTAAAGATTTTGTTGATGAAGAAGTCTTCTCTGAGGCAGTAGAAGAAATCCAAGCGGGAAAGAACCGTGAGATGAACAGCTTATATGCACAGCAACTTCGCCTTTATTTTGAACAACATATAATAAACACATATCAGGAATCCCGTCATGGTTAGTTCCCCGGTTAATCCAACTGATTTTGGACTTTTGCCGCCAGAAATAATCTGGCTTGAACCCGAACATTTCGATAGGGCAATAGAGATTACCGACTCTGTGAAGAGTGAAGCGCACAAGTGGCAAACTTATTTGAATGCTCTAGCACTACTTGGCTTTGAGGAATGGCTAAGAGAACGAACACCCAATAAAACAGTTAATCGAGATACCAACTTAATTGAGTCTGTTTGTTATCTCAAGGTTGGTGAGTTTAAACTTTGTCTGATTGCCGCCGAGCACCTGCTTGATGAAGTGGTAAATGTACCTCAAGATGCCATAGAGCAACTTGGATTGGCAGCTCATTTCTATGTAGTGCTAGAGGTATTAGAAGAGCAGGAACAAGTAATTGTTAGAAGCGTTGGGTGTTACGACCAACTGGTTAATTATCTTCGTAGGAGCAATTTACAACTCTTAAGGGATAGTTTTTACCAGCTACCGCTATCTTTATTTGATGCTGAGCCAAATGACCTTTTGGTCTACTGCCGTTTATTGGAGCCGACTGCTATATCTTTACCTGTTGCCTCAACCAGTAGTCAAGTTGCAAACGAAGGTATTACTCCCTCTGCTCCCTCTGCACTGGGAGTTCCGCCTGTTTCCGAATTACCGACATACCTGAAGGAAACCAGAACTAAGTTGAGCCAATGGTTACAGGGTATCTTTGACTCTGGGTGGCTGGGCTTGGACGCACTTATCAGCCCAGAAGCCAATTTAGCTTTGAGTACTAGGAATGCCCAATTGGGTATGAAGAGAGGCAAACTTATTGACTTAGGGATGCAACTTGGCAATCAAACTGTCGCGCTGCTAGTGGCGATCGCAGAAGAACCCCAGGAGAAATTAGCTATCTCGATCCAGTTACATCCGACGGGTGTAGAAAGGTATTTGCCGCCTCTTCTCAAACTAACTTTGCTGTCTAAAGTCGGTAAAACTCTCCAGGAAGTCACTTCAAGAGTTCAAGATAACTACATTCAATTGAAACCCTTTAAAGGTGAACCTGGAAAACACTTCAGTATTGAGGTAAGTATCGAAAATGTCAGCCTTAGAGAAGACTTTGAGCTGTAAAATGATTGACGCTCCCAGACTAAACCAAAAGTTACAGCAGTTTTCAAGTTGATGAAGTACACAACTGAGTCTGAAAGCTAGAGATAAAACCTGTTCTACTCCTGACTCCTGACTTCTGAATTCTGCTGTATACGTCTTGTAGCTTAAACCAATGGCTAAAGTTGAAGGGAAAGAACTTGGCAAGAAAACAGCCTGTATTTTTCCGCACTCTACAACCCATTTGTCAGTCTCAACACTTAGGTAGAAGTTGGATAGCTAAGCTTCTACTGGCGCTGATGACGGCATTCCTCTGCATAGTAGTGTCGCCTGTTTTGGTAAAAGCTTCTGCTGTCCACTCTACTGTGCAAAATTTGACAAGCAGCCTGGGGAGGACGCAAGACCTCGTGCAACAGGGTAAAACACTTTATGATGCAGGACAGTTTGCTGAAGCCGTCAATGTCTTGCAACAGGCGGCTGCTGATTTTAGAGCCACTGGGGATGGATTGAGGGAAGCCATGACGTTGAGCAATCTCTCCTTGGCTGATCAGCAACTCGGCTTGTGGGTTGAGGCAGAAAAAGCGATTACTCAAAGTCTCAATCTATTACAAAATTCGGATAACTCTAAAGAGCGTTCTGCAATCCTAGCCCAAACGCTCGATGTTCAAGGACAGTTACAATTGGCACGAGGGAAAGCTGAAGCCGCACTAACGACTTGGCAACAAGCCGCTGATATTTATCAGCAAATAGGTGATAGCAGGGCATTAACCCGCAACCGCATTAACTCGGCTCAAGCTTTGCAAGCGTTGGGGCTTTACCGTCAAGCTAAGAAGATTTTAACCTCTGTGGAGCAAAGCCTCAAAAACCAACCCGACTCACTTCTGAAAGCTAGCGGACTGCGTAGCCTGGGCAACGTCCTGCAAGTCGTTGGCGATTTAAAGGAATCCCGACGGGTATTGGAGCAAAGTTTAGCACTTGCTTCATCGTCGTCATCTGATCGAGACATCAGCGAGACTCTATTCAGCCTAGGCAACACAGCCCGTGCCCAGCGAGACACTTCTTCGGCTAAGGATTACTACCAACAGGCAGCAAGTGCATCGGTTGACCTAATCGCACGCATTCAGGCTCAGCTAAATCAACTTAGCCTACTTATAGAGACAAAGCAATTTCCTGATGCCTCGGCGCTGTCGTCCCAAATTCAATCTGAGATTAGCAACTTGCCCCCCAGCCGGATGGCAGTTGATGCCAAAATTAACTTTGCCGAAAGTTTGATGAAGTTAAACACAGGGGAAAGCGAGAGGAGCTTGAGTGAGGATGGGAGAACTTCCCCCCCTCACAAAATTGCCCAACTATTGGCGCAAGCCGTCCAGCAGGCGCAAAGCTTACAAGACAAGCCAGCAGAATCTTATGCCATTGGTACTCTCGGCGAATTGTATGAAAAAACGGACCAGTTCTCCGATGCCCAAAAGCTCACCGAGAAAGCTTTGTTCATAGCCCAGAGTGTTAATGCATCGGATATCGCTTATCAGTGGCAATGGCAACTGGGACGTGTACTCAAGCAGCAGGGAGATATTAAAGGTGCGATCGCTTACTATTCTGAAGCCTTCAAAACCCTCCAATCTCTGCGTAGCGATTTAGTTGCCATCAATCCAGACATTCAGTTTTCTTTCACAGAAAGTGTGGAACCCGTGTATCGGCAGTTTGTTGAATTGCTGTTGCAATCTCAGGAAAACTCCACACCCAATCAAGACAATCTCAAGCAAGCTCGTTTTGTAATTGAATCTCTGCAATTGGCAGAACTGGACAATTTCTTTCGGTCAGCTTGTGTAAATCCAAAACAGGAACTTGACCCGCTGATTGACCAAAAAGACCAACGAGCAGCAGTTATCTATCCAATTATTTTGCCTAACAGTCTAGATGTTATTCTCAAGCTGCCTAACCAAGACTTGCGCCACTATAGGACTATAATCGCCCAAGATAAAGTGGAAGGCATTGTAGAAGACCTGAGGGAATACTTAAAAGATGTAACCCGGACGGCTCAGGTGAAGCAGCAGTCCCAACAGATATATGACTGGTTAATTCGACCTGCTGAAACGGAGTTAGCCAAAAGTGACATCAAAACTTTAGTGTTTGTCCTGGATGGTGCGTTGCGGAACGTGCCGATGGCAGTTCTCTACGATTTTCAACAGCAGAAATATCTGGTTCAGAAGTATGCGATCGCCTTAACTCCTGGGTTGCAACTCCTTGACCCCAAACCCTTGCAACAGATACGGTTAAACGCCTTAACTGCCGGAGTGATGGAAGAACGCACTATTGACGGTCGAAAGTTTCTCCCCCTCGAAAATGTACCACGGGAATTAGAGGGCATCCAGTCTGAGGTACCCAGTAGTAAAGAACTTTTGAATCAGCAGTTTACCGAAACGAACCTGCAAAACGAGTTGATGGCGGCTCCCTTTTCAGTCGTTCACCTAGCAACTCACGGCGAGTTCAGTTCCGATCCTGAAAAAACCTTTATTCTCACCTGGGATGCGCTGCTCAATGTCAATGAATTTGATAACTTACTGCGAGATAGCCACGAAAACAGGTCTAGCATTATTGAATTACTCGTCCTGAGTGCCTGCAAAACCGCTGAAGGAGACAAGCGAGCTGCCTTAGGATTGGCTGGAGTCGCTGTGCGGGCGGGGGCACGCAGTACGCTAGCAACATTATGGTCAGTGGACGATCGCTCGACTGCCGATTTGATGAGTGAGTTCTACCGAGAGTTGAACGCTGGGGTGAATAAAGCCGAAGCACTCCAACATGCCCAACTTGCTGTTTTTGCGTCTGAAAAAAGCCCATATTTCTGGGCACCCTTTGTTCTGGTGGGGAATTGGTTGTAAGAGAATTTTTGATTTAGGAATTACCTACTGTACAAAAAGACCGTATTTGCCTATTTGCTTCCTACCTACTTAAAAAAACTCTTATTTTTTCTCCATAAGAGAGTTAAGGAAAGGAGTTCTGGAAGTGTGCAATGCCGCTAATTTGGTTTCCTGAAGATTGATAAAAGACTTGGTTCTTACAAGCGAACGACGAGAGCGTTGAGATATGGGAAAGGCAAAATTTTCAAGCATTTCTTGGAAATTATCTACTTGGTCATCAACTAGCCCAGCCGATACTGCCTGACTATTAGAAAGATAGTTTCCAGTAAGTAAACAGTAATTTGCAATACTTAAATTGGCTTTGCTTTTAATCATTCCAAACCCTCCTAGTCCAGGTACGATGCCAATTCTTATCTCGTGAAGCGCGAATTGAGATTTTGGTGTCGCAATAATAAAATCTGAAGAAAGCGCCCATTCAAATCCACCCCCGCGACAAATTCCATCAACAAAAGAAATTGTGGGTATAGCACACTCAATAAGGCGTTGATAACTATTGGCTATTTTGTCATAGATTTGGGTTTCTCCGTTTTTTAATTGCTTAACCGTTTCTCCAAACATCTCTTGTAAAGAAAATCCGTCTGAGAAATAGTTAGGTATTGTGCTATTAAAAATTAGGCAGCGAGTGACATTATTGCTCACTACCTCATCAACTACTGAAGTGAGTAGTTGAATATTTTCTGGATTAAAAGTATTACGTTCATTCAAGGCAAAATTGATACATGCTACACGCTGTGAATAAAAATACTCCACACTAACAGTTTTTGTGCCATCTTCTCTTGACAAAGAAACCTGAGTATGCATAAAAAATACCTATCAGTAAAATGAACTCTTCTACTTATCCAATAGGTGAAACCTCGGTTTACTTATACAGCATCAGAGAAGTTGAAGCTGTGAAGGCAGCCCTGTATCTGCGGCTCAAAAGCATTACCAGCAAAGTGTTTGGCGCTATCTACAATTCACATCCCATCTGACAAGTGTATAAGTTGATTTCACTTACACCTATAAAGAATTCAGTTGAAAAATCAATAGTTTCCAGAAATTGCTTAACGATAGAAGAAGGTGCTTGATGTAACATAGAGGAGCTTTCGGTAATGCTAGGGTGACTGAGGCACTTATAATCTGACTATTCTTTTGTCAGACACCTATGAGTAGGTTAGTGGTTTTAAGCTTGGGTCAAGGTAACCTACACCAAGGTTTGCCTGCTGTTACGGCACAGCTTGGGGAACCAGATAACTCCTACCGGATGAAATTTACTGCTAGTTTACCTGCCGCACCAGAAATTTCCGAACTTTATCGAAATTGGCAGTCGCTCTATCGGGCTTTCTATCAACGACATAGTTTGCGTGTTGGTAGCGAAGAACTTGAAGAAAATTACGATGATTTTGAAATTGAAGAAGCTTACATAACTAATGTTTCTGAAGTCGATCTAACTCATTTATGCCAGCAGTTTACAAACAGCATTAATGCCTGGCTCCAGTCAACAGAGTTTCGCAAGATTGACCAACAATTACGTACGCAACTAAAACCATCTGAGGAAATTCGCTTCATTATTGAAACGAACGATGATTTACTGCGGCGAATCCCCTGGTATCTGTGGAATTTCTTTGAGGATTACCCTCTGGCGGAAGTGGCATTAAGTGCTTCTGAATATCAACAACCGAATAAATTACCTACAAAAATTCGGATAGGGAAAGTTAGAATTTTAGCTATATTTGGCAATAGCAAAGGAATTGAGATTAGTCAAGATAGAACTTGTTTAGAAAACTTATCAGCTCAGGCAGAAATTGAATGTTTAGTAGAGCCAAAGCTAGACCAGTTCAATGACAAACTTTGGCACCAAGATTGGGATATTCTCTTTTTTGCAGGTCATAGTTCCAGTCAAGAAAAAGGTTGTCTTCAACTCAATCAAACAGACACGATTGCCCTTGACCCATTAAAGTATGCTCTCAAACAAGCGATTAGTCGTGGGCTGAAGCTAGCGATTTTCAACTCCTGTGATGGTTTAGGGTTGGCGCAGCAGCTACAAGATTTGCAGATTCCGCAAGTCATTGTCATGCGAGAACCTGTGCCGGATAGGATAGCTCAAGAATTTTTAAAGCATTTTTTAGCTGAATTTTCACGGGGACAGTCTTTATATGTTGCGGTGCGTTTTGCACGAGAAAGACTGCAAGCACGAGAGGGAGAATATCCCTGCGCCACTTGGTTACCAGTAATTTGCACCAATCCTGCCGAACCGCCAATGATTTGGCAACAGCAGCGAACTCGGACTGAAGTCGTAGACGAGGCAGACGATTTAGCGGTACCTCCCGCCGTTAGCGCCAGAGCGAAACACAAAAAACTTCGAGTGGTAAGGAGAAACACCGCCCCTGGAAACTTCAGCAGCGAGTCTGTCTCCAGAACAGCAAAGCAGAACCCGTCCACCAGACATCGCTCCTCTATTACAAGCGATCGCCATCTCCAAACCCTATTGGTAGCGAGTGTGCTTGTAGCCGCTTTGGTGATGGGAGTGCGCCATCTGGGGATGCTACAACCGAGGGAGTTGCAGGCTTACGACCATTTAATGCAACTGCGAAGTGCAGATGAAAAGCCAGATTCGCGTCTGTTAATTGTCACTGTTGATGACGCGGATATTCAGTATCAACTCCAGAAAAAGATGAATATGCGATGGTCGCTATCTGACCAAGCACTGGCTCAACTTTTGCAAAAACTGGAGCAGTATCAACCAAGCGCTATTGGTATAGATATTTATCGAGATTTTTCTGTTGACCCCGATTATCCGGATTTAGCGACTCGTTTGCGACAGGATAAGCGCCTATTTGCCGTGTGCAAAGTTTCTGCTCCTAGTGATAGCGCACCTGATGGCACTCTCCCCCCTCCTGAAGTCTCAAAAGAACGCCAGAGTTTTAGTGATTTTGTGGCGGACAGCGATCGCATTGCCCGTCGCCAGCTTTTGCATTTAACCCCTCCCCTAGAATCTCCCTGTGCGGCAAAGTATGCTTTTAGCTATCTTCTGGCACGGCACTACCTGAATGAACAAGGCATCAAGGCGGACATCAATCGAGAACGGAACTTGCAAATTGGCAATGTTGTGTTTAAGCGATTAAAATCCCACTCTAGCGGCTACCAAGGAGTGGATGCATCGGGTTATCAACTACTGCTCAATTATCGCTCCCTGCCTTCTCTCCAAAATATTGCTGATCGAGTCGCTCTCAGAGACGTTCTTAGTGACCAGATTAACCCTGAGTTATTGGAGTCTGTGAAGAATCGTATCGTCCTAATTGGCGTTACCGCCCCAAGTTCTTCTGATTATTGGGAAACCCCCTTTAGCGCTAGCGCACCAGACGAGGAAAAGCAAATACCAGGAGTGTTTGTGCAGGCGCAGATGGTGAGCCATATTTTGAGTGCCGTTCTGGATGGCAGACCTTTATTTTGGTGGTGGTCTGGGTGGGTGGAAGCGCTTTGGGTGTGGGGATGGTCATTGCTGGGAGGGGCTATAGCGTGGCGTATTCGTCAACCACTCTATCTGGGGTTAGGTATTACTGTTGCGCTGTTGACAGTTTTTGGCATCTGTTTTGGTATATTTACACAGGCAGGCTGGATACCTCTGGTTCCATCGGCATTGGCATTGGTGTCTTGTGCAGTGGTGTTGAAGGTACTCCCGCGCCCCCATCCAAGCAGCAGCAAGAAACGTTTGCAGGCTGAACTACGAGCAAAAATATGTCACCTCAAAAGCCGATGAAACTTGCTGGTGTTATTCCTTTGCTAGTCCTAATGCTTGCAAGTTACCCACCAGGTGTACAGGCAGAGCTAGCGCGATCACTAAACGCACCGTCCTCTGGACGATCGCTCAGCAATATCGTTGCTAACACACCAATCCACCTGGCACAGAATTTTCCAGATGAAGGCGATCCTAAGGGTCGCCGCCGAGGAGGGACAAGCCGTCGTGAGGGTTGTCCTGCCCTGAAAACGCCTATTACTGCCTTGGTACCGGGTGAGGAAACTAACGGCACATCGTTCTTGGCATCAACAGTCGCTGAGTATCCAACCTTTTGGGTTTATGTTCCTGAGTTACCCACGAACCTACGCTCTGGAGAGTTTGTGTTGCAAGATGAAGAGGGTAACGATGTGTTTAGGACACCGCTCACCTTGCAAGGATTGCCCGGAGCGATCGCGATCGACCTGCCGTCAAATCCACAATATGCTCTCAAGCAAAACTCGAAGTATCACTGGTTCTTCCGAGTTTATTGTGGTGACCCACAAAATCATCCCGAATATATTTTTGTTGACGCATGGATGCAACGGGTAGCGCTAACTCCCGACCTTCAGCGGCACTTGCAGACAGCAAAACCACGGGAGTACACCGCTTACGCTGCCCATAATGTCTGGTACGATGCTGTGACCAATTTAGCTGAACTACGCCGCACTAATCCAGACGATCGCGTCCTAACTGAAGAGTGGACTAAGTTGTTGAAAGCTGTTGGTTTGGAAGAACTTGCAAGAGCGCCCATTGTTCAACATTACACGCCGGAATAATAAGTTATAGTTCTGGAAATTATCAGCTTGGGCTGATGGGAGAGGGGTGTACTATGTCCAGAATAGCCCGATACTGGTGGCGTTGGTGCGGTCAAGTTGTGGCGTTAGGGAGTGGGCTGGTGCTGGGGGGAACGTTAGCAAAGCTACCTGTGATTGCCCAAGGGACACCAGCAAAGCTGAGCGAGAGATTTGCTTCTAGTGGAGATTATGTATTAGCCCAGATCGTACCCGATCGCACTTTACCCAGTAATTCTAGCGTCAGTTCGCAGGACAACATCAGAGTTATTTCTGAAGGAACTCAAGCCGGAAGCAACCTGTTCCACAGCTTTGAAGAGTTTTCTGTACCTACTGGAACGGAAGCTTACTTCAACAATACCCTGGATATTCAGAACATCTTCAGCCGCGTGACAGGTAGGTCGATATCGAATATTGATGGGCTGTTTCGTGCTAACGGAACGGCAAGTCTATTTCTGCTCAATCCTAATGGAATTATTTTTGGCCCTAATGCCAAGTTAGACGTTGGCGGTTCGTTTGTTGCAACTACGGCAAGTAGTTTCAAGTTTCCCGATGGTAGCGAGTTTAGTGCCACCAATCCCCAGGCACCACCGTTACTGACGATTAATGTAACTCCGGGGTTGCAGTGGGGAGCAAGTACGCCAGGAGCAACTATTACCAATACTGGAAATTTAGCAGCAGGACAAGACCTGAGCTTGGTGGCTGACTTTCTTGACTTGCAGGGTCAGTTACAGGCTGGGAGAGATTTAACACTCTTAGCACAAGATACAGTACAGGTGCGCGACACTGTGACGACACCGCTTTTAGCGCAAGCGAGTGGTAATCTCACCATTCAGGGCAATCAAGGAATAGACATCTTAGCGCTGAATCACCCAATGCAGATACCGTTTGTGAGTGGGCGTAATCTGAGCTTAATCAGCGATGGCATTATTTCTCTTGATGCTCGTATGAGCAGTGGTGGCAGTTTTTCCCTCACAAGTGTATCGGGAGAACTGGCAAATATGGTGAGCTTTTATGACCCGATTATCAGTGCCAATGGTGATGTGGATGTGGCGGCTAACTATACAGGAGCATCACTGTTAGTCGAAGCAAGGGGTAATATTCGCTTCCAAGGTGATATCAACATCACCGGACCAGATACTAGCACTTTGCCTCCTGGACCAGATACTGCAATACTTAGTACGAGTTCAGCATTAATCATGCGATCGGGGCAGAGTACTCTAGCTTATGGCGCTGCCAATTCTGGTGCAGTACCTGCCTATGGCACTGAGCCTGTGCCTGCTGGAATTACGATAGGTGGGAATGTTATCTTACAGCCGTTTAATGGGACTGGGGGAACAGTGACGCTATCGGCGGCATCGGGGAATGTGAGTACCCAGAGGGTTACTACTAATGGTGGCGCGATTAATATTAACAGTGCTGGAGCGATCGCTACTAATGGACAAGCCCTGGACACTAGGAATGGGGCAAACAACGGGGGTGAGATTACCCTTGTCGCCAACAACGGCAGCATTACCACTGGCAATTTGAACTCTGACTCGTACTCTAATTCTGGCAGTGCCGGAAATGGAGGCGCGATTTACCTTAATGCCATGGGGGGAAGCATTATTACAGGTGATGTAAACTCTTCCTCTTTCTCTAATTCTGGCAGTGCCGGAAATGGAGGCGCGATTAGCATGAGCGCCAACAATGACAGCATTACCACCGGCTTGTTGGCATCTAACTCGTACTCTTATTCTTCTGACACAGGGGGAAGTGGAGCGGCGATTACCCTTCAAGCCGCCAACAGCATCAAGATCGCTGGCGATTTGTTTTCTTACTCGCGGTCTGATTCTGGCAATGCAGCAAATGGGGGCGCGATTAGCCTTGGTAGTACCAATGGTCGTATCACAACAGGTGATGTAAACTCTTCCTCATTCTCTACTTCTGGCAGTGCCGGAAATGGAGGCGTGATTAGCATGAGCGCCAACAATGACAGTATTACCACCGGCTTGTTGGCATCTAACTCGTACTCTTATTCTTCTGACACAGGAGGAAGTGGAGCGGCGATTACCCTTCAAGCCGCCAACAGCATCAAGATCACTGGCGATTTGTCTTCTTACTCGCTCTCTAATTCTGGCAATGCAACAAATGGGGGCGCGATTAGCCTTCAAGCCACCAACAGCATCAAGATCGCTGGCGATTTGTTTTCTTACTCGCGGTCTGATTCTGGCAATGCAGCAAATGGGGGCGCGATTAGCCTTGGTAGTACCAATGGTCGTATCACAACAGGTGATGTAAACTCTTCCTCATTCTCTACTTCTGGCAGTGCCGGAAATGGAGGCGTGATTAGCATGAGCGCCAACAATGACAGTATTACCACCGGCTTGTTGGCATCTAACTCGTACTCTTATTCTTCTGACACAGGAGGAAGTGGAGCGGCGATTACCCTTCAAGCCGCCAACGACATCAAAACAGGCGATTTAATCTCTTACTCTAATCAGTCTGGAACTGGCAATAGCGGGAATATCACCATCAACAGTATAGAGGGGACAGTAAATACGGGCGCTGTGGACGCGGGTACATTGGCGAACAACGGGGGAACTGTTCAGATTTCTGCTTTTAGGGATATTGGTATTAACGGCAAAATAGACACTTGGACGAATGGTTCTGGGAATGGGGGTAATATCACCCTCACAAGTACAAATGGTGCGATCGCAGTTACAGGCTACTTGGACTCTCGCACTAACTCTGGCAATGGGGGAAATGGCGGTGCAATTACCCTGAGCGCCGCCAACGACATCAATATCACTGGTTATTTGCACTCTTCCTCTGTGTCCGATTATCGCAGTAGGGGTGACGGAGGCGCGATTAACTTATCGACAACGGGAGGCAACATCACCACTGGTGGCTATTTGCGCTCTTACTCGGTATCTGTTACGGGCAGTGCAGGAAATGGAGGCAATATTAGCTTATTTGCTGCAAAAGACATCAATATCAATGGCGATTTGAGTTCTGACTCGCACTCTCGCTCTGTCACAGGGGGAAATGGGGGCGCAATTAGCATTTTTACCGCAGGGGGCAGTATTACCACTGGCTATGTGTTATCTGACTCATACTCAGATCTTCGAGAATACTCTGTTTCGGGCACAGGGGGACAGGGGGGCGCGATTAGCATTTTTGCTGCCAACACCATCAAGACTGATGCAATTAACTCCACAGGGGCGCAGGGAGGAAATATTACCATCTCAAGTTATGCGCCTTTCGCTTTAGATAATAGGGTCATCTCTAGCGATACCTTTGGCTCTGGCAAGGGAGGAGATATTCAGATTACTGCTCCTGCCATTTCCCTCACAGGAGGCGCACAAATATCCGCCTCCACTCATAGCAGTGGACGGGGCGGGGATATCACTCTTAGAGTCTCCGACAAAGTAGAACTGAGTGGAGCAACAACCAATCCTCCCAAAGGCGTTTTTAGCCCCGGATTTGCCACAATTTCAGCCGGGAACTACTTAGGCGGTTTTATTCCCACTGGTAATCTTCCTGTTGATAACATTGGTTTTCCTCTGCCACCTCCACCTGGAACCATATTTCCTAGCGGTGTGTTTACTCAGGCTACAATCGGCTCCACTGGCAGTGGTGGCAACCTGAGAATTGAAACAGGGCGACTGAGCATCAACGACGGAGCAGCCATTGCTACCACCACCTTCGGGCAAGGCAGCAATGCGGGCAACATCTCAGTGCTGGCTCATGACTCTATCTCGATTGCCAATGGCTCACTATTGAGCGGGGTAGCAGGAGGAGCGAGAGGCGATAGTGGCACGATTGACCTTCAAACTCGTTCCCTTTCTGTAACGGGAGGCGGAGTTGTGCAAACGCAGACCCTGGGAGAGGGAAATGCTGGAGCGATTCGCGTGAATGCAACTGATGCAGTCACAATCTCAGGCATCAACACCACTTCTAATCCTGTCATTCGCAGTGGTCTACGCTCAGGTAGTGGTGGCAGCAATGATCTGTTGGGGACAACAGACAGCAACATTGGGCAGGGTGGCGACATCAGCATCACAACGGGTATATTGAGCGTAGTTGACGGAGCCGTTTTAGATGCCCAAACCCAGAGTAACTCTAGCGGCGGCAACATTACCGTCAATGCCAATACCTTGAGTGCTGTCAATGGCGGCCAACTGCTCACCTCTACCTCTGGCGGCGGGGAAGCAGGTGACATCACGGTGAGCGCTTCAGAATTAAACTTGACTGGCTCCAATAGCGGTTTGTTTGCCCAGACAACCAGTACAGCAAACGCTGGCAACTTGACTATTCAACCACTTGGTGAGGGGCAGAACTTGACGGTTAATTTCCGGGATGGGGCGCAGATATCAGCATCCACCTCTAGCCGTGGTAATGGAGGAGACTTGAGGATAACTGCCCCTGAGTCTATCACCCTCACTGGCAATGGCTCTCTTATATCCGCTGAAACTTCTGGCAGTGGGACAGGCGGCGACTTAACCCTAAAAACCGGAACGTTGACGGTGAACGACAATGCACAAGTCACGGTAAGCAGTTCCCAGACCGGGAATGCAGGGTCAATAACCGTTGAAGCTGACGCTATCCGTCTCGACAACAAAGGAAAAATCAGTGCTGATACCTCTGGAGGTGGGGGGAATATTGAGCTGCGATCGCGCGACTTGATACTGCGTCATGGCAGCAGCATCACCACCAATGCCAGAGGAAGCAGTATCACAGGCGGCAACATCACCATCGACACTGACAACTTGGTTGCCGTTCCAAATGAAAATAGCGACATCAGTGCCAATGCTGAAGATAGCTTCGGCGGTCGAGTAATTGTCAATGCTTCTGGCATCTTCGGTACCCAGTTCCGCGATGCGCCCACACCATTAAGTGACATCACCGCCAGTTCTGAGCTTAGTCCTCAGTTCAATGGCACCGTGGAACTCAACACACCTGGTATCGACCTCAACCGAGGCTTAATGAACTTGCCAACTGCACCCGTTGACACCGAAGTGTCCCAAGTTTGTCAAGCGGGTACCCGTCAAAATCAAAACTCTTTCATCATCACTGGACGCGGCGGCTTGCCACCCAATCCCAGACAATTTCTTAGAAGTCGAGCTGTTGAGGTAGATTGGGTGACGCTGGACGCTCCGGCAAACAATCTTACCGAGGATGTCCAGAATAGGGAAAGACAACAGCAGAGAAGCGGCGAACAAACTTCAAAAAGTGCCAATAATGTCAATACTCAAAGCTCTGAAATTGTGGAAGCGCAGGGGTGGGTGGTGGAAGCCAATGGCAACATTATCTTAGTCGCAACGGCACCGACTGCCACGTCCCATAGTTCCTGGCATACACCAGCGGATTGCCGTACAGTTGAATCAACGAAACGATCAAACCTACTTGTGGAACGGGCGCACTAGAATTTATGAGCTTTTCTAGCGTCCTAAATGATATCTGCCAGGTCGGAGAATTTAAACGCTAGCGCCTTGTATTGAACTGCGCGATCGCACTTGAATCTAACCCTGCCTCAAATCTTCTGAAGAATTAGTGCCTCACTCAAGGCGATCGCATTTTGAAGAGCGTCGTTAGTCAAGTCGAGCATCTTCTCCTCCATTTTGGCTAAGCGATCGCGCATTTTGCCTAACACTTCCCGATGTGCTTTCATTTTGCACATCGGGAGGAGACTCTCCTTGTTTTAGCGTCGCCAGTTTTCTCATCCGGGCTAATTCACTCTCAACGTCCTTCCAGACATTGGCTTCTCTGACTTTCTGCTCAATGGTTTTGTGACGTGACTGATTTTCCAAAGTGACAGTGGATTCCGTTAGCTCAGTTTATCGAATTTCTTGGAATTTCTTAGGGTTGGGTGGGATTATCTTGAGTTTGCACAATCCGCGAGTTTTCCCCAGCCGAAATTGTCGATTCGTTTTTGGTTGACTGAGCAAGTCCTGCTGCACCCGCGATCGCTGTACCTGCTAGTCCAAATCCAGCCGACCATCTGCCATCATCAAGATTGGGTGTCACTAAAACCGCAACACCAATTACTCCACCAATAGTTGCTAAAAATACAGGAGTCAAAGCCCGACTTGTCTCAGCGTTCATCGTCGTAATCGTTAATTTTCTTGTAAAAGTCAGCTTTTCAAAGAGAGCTTTCATCACTTATCGCTAGGATTTTTGAGATTTACGCAAGTGTTTTAAATTACTTGGTACTCTGCTTGAAAAGCTTCTTTTCATAAGAGCAACTACACCTTAAGGAATGGTTTTATCGTGATGAATTGTCTTGACTCGGATTGAACCGTGCAGGTCGAAATTGTCATCTTTGAGAATCTCTAGCAAGGCATCGCAACGATCCACTGATTTTGCCCATACTTCTCGAGTTTTGGGATTATGTGCGTGTTCCAAAACTTTCCGGCGTATCTTGATAAAAGCCTCTAGCCATTCTTTTTCATCAACGCCCGTCTTAGGGGTACCGCCCACTTGCTTTTGTGTACGCTTCAGTATCGCCGGTAAGCCATCAGGGTCATCTCCTTCCCCATGTTGGATAATCGTGTCATATACTGCGGCTCTTGCCAGGGCTGTGCTTAATCCCGCATTGTTTGAAAGTTTCACTGAAGGTTGATAGTATAACCTGTCATTAACCTCATCTTGAGCTGCACGAAATTTGGAATCCTTGGCGGCTTTCTTCCAAGCATTAATAAATCCATCCAGACGGCTAGTATTGCCACTTATGTTCTTAGCTAGGCGTTTAAGTTCTGGCAGAAACTTTGCTAAGACATTATCTGGCACATTCTCGCTATAAAGCTCTACGACATCCAAAGCATCCCCCCATTGAGTGGTAAAACCAGCTCGTCCGCAAGTGATACCTCTGTCATCGGTGAGTTCCTCGGCATAATGGTATTGCAGCTCAATGTCGTCAAACTCAAAAATACTAGTAAACTGCTCCGCACGGCGCTTCTGTTCCGGAGTTAGTCCACCACTAGCCGACGGCGGGGTAGTCTGCCCATTCGGTAGGCAGATTTCCTGACCCTCTTGCAAATTCTCAGCTTCCTTTTCTGTGAATGGGGTACCATCAGGCTTCATAATTTCATGCCAACGGTTCCCCTCACCTAATTCGCGATCGGCAATATCAAATAGTATGTCGTCTGCCTTTATGGTGTAGGAACTACCGATTGTACAAGTCATAATTTACCTAAACTTAGTAGGGTTTTTGCCTAGAGGACTGATGCCCTCCTTCTGATTCTTGATAGGTGTCAGTGAAATCAACTGATGCACTTCGTGAGATAGAAATGGGAAAGAGTTTCAGCTAGCTGTAGTAGCGCGGCAAGCTTAATTTGCTGGGTTAGGGTAGAGACGACGTAATTTGACCCTTGCATCCTTTGTAGTGAAACGCCACTGCACCTTCCTCGGAGCTACCGCCTTGGGAATTTGGCACTTGATATCAGCTTCCACAACACGATTGAGATAATTGTGCCGAGTGAGGTTACTGTCCTCGACACTCAGCCGACACGACATCCAATGTCGCCTGGGACAAGAGATTAAGCTTAGGTATTCTGCAACCCTAACTAAACAACAACTGATCACCACTGTTTGAGTTGAGTGTAGCGCGGCGGCTTTGATGTCAAATCTACAGAAATTGCGATCACATTCCATGACACAATAACTTTTTAGAAACCCTGTTCTGATAACTTTATGGGTTCTAGACCGCTCGGCGCTAAAGATTTAGCGCTCTCTAATCCGCTGCCGCTTACTCAGCACCCGGCGGCAGTTTACCTTGCCCTTTTAGCGACTGGCTCTCGCTCGACGATGCGGCAGGCTCTTGATGCGATCGCTTCTCTTCTTACTGATGGTCAGTGTGAGGCGATGAGCTTGGACTGGGCAGCACTACGGTATCAGCATACGGCGGCAGTTCAGACGGCACTTTCAGAGCAACACTCTCCGGCGACAGCGAGAAAGATGATGTGTGCCTTGAGGCGGGTACTCACCGAAGCGGTGAGACTAGATTTGATGGAGGCGACTGACTATGCCAAGGCTGTGGACTTACCGAAAATAAAGACGACGACTAAACTTAGAGGTCGTGCTTTGAGTGCTGCCGAGATTACGGCTTTGTTTGAGGTTTGCCTTAAAGACCCAACTCCGGCGGGTAAGAGAGATGCTGCCTTGATGGCGATTTTAAGGGGAGCGGGGTTGCGGCGAGCTGAGGTGGTTCACTTGGAGTTACGGGACTTCAACGCTGATGCTAGGGCTTTGGAAGTTCGGGGCGGCAAAGGGGGTAAAGACCGGACGGTGTATCTTCCTTCTTCGGCGTGTGAGTTGGTAACTGATTGGCTGCCGCTCCGGGGGAATGAACCCGGAGCGTTATTGTATCCCGTCACCAAGGGGCGACGGCTACTCAAGCGACACATGACTCCCCAGGCGGTGCTGATGATTGTTCGCAAACGCGCTCTAGAAGCTGGAGTGACTTCGTTCTCTCCTCATGATTTCAGGAGAACGTTTTGCTCGGATTTGCTTGATGCTGGAATTGATATTGTTACGGTAGCGAAACTAGTGGGGCATTCCAGTCCGGTAACAACGGCTAAATATGACCGCCGGGGAGAGGAGACTAAGCGAATGGCGGTGGAGCGGTTGGAGATTCATACGAATAGGAGTCGAGAGGCTCAAGGGGAGTGAACAACACTCAGCTGAAATTTTGTGATGTACAAACGGATCAAGAGTCGGGGTTAATATTAACGAAGCGGCTAGGCTAGCGCTCAAGTCCCTTTGACAGGAATTACCAGTAAATCAATCATGGCGCGGCAACTTTTAGAACTGGATACGGAGGATGGCGGCACCATTCTCGTAGCTATAGATGCACCGGAGGATGCAGTTGGTCGGGTATCTGCTCCTGGAGAAACACCTGTTAAGAAACTGGATCAGAGCTTTGAGGTGGTGCAAGCTTTAATTGTGCGAGGATGCCGTCCGCTCACTAGAGCCTTTAGGCAGCTACATCAAGAAACTCAAGCGACGAGTGCAGAAGTTGAATTTGGGGTCAGCTTTAGTGCCAAGGGGAATGTTTATCTGATGGAATCCTCTGGGGGTGCGACGCTCAAGGTTAAGGTGACTTGGAATATGGCAAGCCAGCCGAACTCATAATGACGCTGTATGAGTTGGGAACTGGTTAAAACTTGTACAGTTGCGATTGCCGCATTCGCGGCACCGCCAAGGGCGATCGCCTCTTCCGAAGAGGGCAGAATTTGGGGGACGGGCTTTTTCATCTCACCAGAAGGACATTTACTCACTTGCGCTCATGTTGTAGAAGATGCAGGTGGGTGGGAACAGGTGCGGGTTAACGGTCAACCTGTGAGTTTAGTGTATTTAGGCGATCGCACTCAAGATGATTTTGCCATCTTACAGGTATCAGACTACCAAGGGCAGGCAGTCCCCCTGTCCCTGACTTTTGAGCCGATGAACCGCTTTCTCAGTATCGGCTATGGGCGTCCTGACTTTCCAGAGGGAGCCTCGATTGATGGCACGATTACCGATCTCAATTCCCAATCGAATTTTGGGAATCTGCCGATGCTACGGTTGCGAATTAAGGCGGATGCTCAACGGGTACAGGGGGGCTATAGCGGTTCGCCTGTGTTTGATGCTGAAAGTCAACGGGTGATTGGACTGATTGCTGCCTTTGATTATACAGAAGGTGCCCTCGCTGTCCCCTTGGCGACGGTACTCCAAAAGTGGTCGAGTTTAGAACGATTTCTCAACCCCCAACCGACTGTGCCACCCTTGGAACCAACGGGTCAACGTGCCAGAGTGTTTATCAGCTATCGCAGCCAAGACCCAGATTTAACGCTTGCCCAGCAGTTTTATGAAGGCTTGAAAGCGGCGGGACATGAAGCCTTCATGGCAGGGGAGAGTATTCGACTGGGTGAAAACTGGCCGGAGCGGATTGATCGAGAATTAGAGCGGTGCGATTACTTTTTGCTGCTATTGTCTGATAAATCAGCAACCAGTGAGATGGTAACGGAGGAGGTGCGACGGGCGAGGGAACTGCGCGAGCGCCGTTCGGAACATAAACCGATAATCCTACCGATTCGGGTCAATTTTCCTATAGATTCCCCTCTAAATTACGACCTGCGAGGCTATTTGCAGCGGATTCAGCAGCGGGAATGGCACTCGCCTGCTGATACTCCGGTGATTTTGCCGGAAATTCTGAGTTTGTTGGCATCAAGTGAGGCACCAGCCCCAGCAGAATCTCCAGAAATAGCACTGCCTGTGGTGGACAGCCCTGAGCGTCCACCTTTACCAGTAGCAGAGCCGGAAGTACACAGAGAACCAGGGGGGTCAGTCCCTCTCACGTCTAGTTTATACGTGGAGCGACCACCGATTGAAGTGGACTGTTACGAGGAGATTTTGCAGTCTGGGGCACTAATCCGAATTAAAGCGCCCAGGCAAATGGGTAAAACTTCGCTGATGGCAAGGATTCTTAATCATGCTAAAGAGCAGGGCTATCAAACGATACCGATAACCTTGCAGCGGGCAGATAGTGCGCTTTTGAGCGACCTGGATCGATTCTTACGCTGGTTTTGCGAACAGGTGGGTCGCCGACTGAAAAAGTTGAATCAGTTAGAGGAGTATTGGAGTGGGTATGGCAGCAAGGATAAATGTATTGCCTACTTTGAGGAGTGTTTGTTAGAAGAACTCGATACTCCTTTGGTCATTGGTTTGGATGAAGTTGATCGGGTTTTCCCCCATCGGGAAATTGCTGATGACTTTTTTGCCCTGCTGCGCTCTTGGTATGAGTTTGCTCGGTATGGCGATATGAATAGCGAACTCTGGGAAAAACTCCGATTGGTGGTGGTGCATTCCACCGAAGTTTATGTACCCCTGGATATTAATCAATCACCGTTTAATGTGGGAACGAATATCGAGTTACCGGAGTTTACCTCAACTCAAGTACAAGATTTGGCAGGGCGTTATGGGTTGAGTTGGTCAACTCATCAGGTTGAGCAATTGATGACACTGGTGGGAGGTCATCCCTATTTAGTGCGAAAAGCTCTCTATCATATTCGTCGTCAGGATGCAATCCTAGAGGAACTAGAGCAAACGGCTCCTACAGAAGCGGGAATTTACAGCGACCATCTGCGGCGACACTTGTGGAATCTTAGACAGTATCCTTCGTTAGCCCAAGCGTTTCGTCAGGTTGTTATAAAAAATAAACCTGTGGAGCTTGATGCGGAGTCAGCCTTCAAATTAGACAGCATGGGGCTAGTCACGCTTCAAGGTAATGATGTGACACCGCGCTGCGATTTGTATCGATACTATTTCCGCGAGCATCTGGGGAATCAAAAGTGATATGAGTACAGCACCCAACCCGGCATATAAGTATCAATTCGGAGGGAGTTTAGAGAGGGATTCTCCTACTTATGTGGTGCGGCAGGCTGATGAAGAATTCTATCAAGCTTTGAAAGCTGGGGAGTTTTGCTACGTCCTCAATTCGCGCCAGATGGGCAAGTCCAGCTTGCGGGTGCAGACAATGCGGCAGTTGCAAGGAGATGGCATTGCCTGTGGTGTTATCGATATTACCTCGATTGGGAGCCACGATATTACTCCAGCCGAGTGGTATCTGGGTGTCGTTCGCCGATTGGCGCGAAGTTTGGGACTCAAAATTAAGGTAATCCAGTGGTGGAATGAGCGGGAAGGGCTATCGCCGACACAACGCTTGGGTGAATTTCTCGAAACTGTGCTGCTGGCAGAGATTCCTCACAATATTGTCATCTTTATCGATGAAATTGATAGCATTCTCAAGCTTAGTTTAAAGGATGATTTTTTTGCCCTGATTCGGGTTTGCTATAACGAACGTGCAGACAATCCAGAATACCGACGCCTTACTTTTGCGCTGCTGGGAGTAGCGACACCCTCAGATTTAATTCAGGATAAAACCCGCACGCCATTTAATATTGGCAGCGCCATTGAATTGCGGGGGTTTCAGTTGCAGGAAGTGCAGCCGTTAGAACGGGGATTACAGGGGAAGGTGGATAATTCCCAAAAGGTTTTCACGGAAATATTAGCCTGGACGGGAGGGCAACCGTTTCTGACTCAAAAGCTATGTCAACTGGTTCTCTCATCTCCATTTACGATTGCCTCTGGTAGTGAAGCTGAGTTGATTGAGGAATTAGTGCGATCACGCATTATCGAAAACTGGGAATCTCAGGATGAGCCGGAGCATTTGAGGACGATACGCGATCGCATTTTGAGCAATGAGCAACGGGCTGGATATTTGCTGGAACTGTATCGGCAGATTTGGAACACTGGAGAAGTTACCGCTAACAATAGTGAAGAAGAAGCCAGATTGCAGCTTTCGGGGTTAGTCGTCAAGCAGGCAGGAAAATTAAGGGTTTACAACCGGATTTATCGGGAGGTGTTTGACCAAAGTTGGATTGAGCGAGCGTTAGGGAATCTGCGTCCATACTCCGAGGTGTTTAGAGCTTGGGTAGCTTCAGATTCTCAGGATGAATCCCGACTGTTGCGCGGTGGGGCATTGCAGGAAGCTCAAGCTTGGGCTAGAGGGAAAAATTTAAGCTATCTCGATCAGCAGTTCCTAGCTGCTTGCGAAAAAAAGGTGATTGAAGAGCGGATTGCCGTAGCAGATAGGGAAGCGGAATTAGAGCGGGAACGCAAGGATAGGGAAGCGGCAGAACAGAGAAACCAAGCTCTCGTTGAGGCGAATCGGAAAGCACAACAGCGTATTGTCATTGGGTCTGTTGTATTAGTCACAACTTTACTGGTCGCCGTAATTTTAGCAATCTTAGCAAGGAGGGAAGTTGTAAAAGCGGAAAGTGTAAAAAATATCTCACGGTTAGCTCAAATCGGTGGAACACTCCAAGATATGGGACTAGCTTCTGAGGCCAATGAGGCATGGAATCAATCAAGTCGAGCGCTCGACATCCCAAACGATAAACTGAGACAAGCTATGCTATTCGCTTCTACTTCCTTAGCCCATCAACAACTCGGACGACAATATGAGGAAAGTGACGAGCAGAGCGAGGCTGAGAAACAGTGGGATGAGGCGGAAAAAACACTTAAGCAAAGTCTGACGCTGTTGTCTTCACAAGCAAATATGAATGTTCCCGAACAGTGGGCAATTCGCGTCCACGTCAAGAGAGTTAAGGGGAATTTGCGTAGGCAACAAAAGAAGACTCAAGAGGCATTAGAAGCTTACACGGAAGCATTCAATACCCTCAAGGAGGCAGGGAGTAAACTACCACCAGTTGATAGAGATACAGAAAATCCAATCTATGAGTTTCTTCCTGAGAAACAGAAAATTCTCTCAGCGAGCGCTGTGGAAAATCTACATCGAGAATTCCTCGAACTATTGCCCCAAACATCAAGTCCAGACAAGCAACGGAAAATTAACGAGGTTAGGGAATCTCTTAAAGCTCACTTCTTCGCTGAACTTAACTACTTAATGAGAGTCAATAACTGGAGAGAGGCTGATAGAAAAACTGTTCAAACTATGCTCTACATAGCAGACAGAGAAAAACAAGGTTATCTCGATATCGCAGATATCAAAAAATTCTCCTGCCCTGCTCTTCATACTATTGACAAGCTTTGGGTGGAACGCTCACAAGGAAAGTTTGGTTTCAGCATACAAAAGCATATTTTGGACAGCTTCCTCAACCAACCAAGGCACTACGATTGGCGCTACGATCAAATTCATGGGGAAGCTTGGGATAAGTTTTTGCGTAAAGTGGACTGGCAGAGGATCAGCTCAGAACGAGATATTATTTATAACAAAAAAAAGGCAACAAGTGGACACCTGCCTTGGGAGGGCGGCAATACGGCAGTGGTTGCGGAGCGCTGGCGGGTCGGAAACCGTGGAGGATGGAGGGCGGAAGTAACTTTTTCTCTCGCGTTGCGACTTGTAGAATGTAATATATAAGCCTTCCAGCCTTCTGTAAAAATTCCTTAACAGGGAAAATGAGCGATTTTAATTGCAAGAGAATGATCGATCGCAAGTAATGGGTTTCCAAGGCAAAGTAAGGGAGCGATCGCATTGCTGATGATGAATTGTTTCACTAATAGAGGTATAGTCTGAGCAGAAACACTCGGTACGGCGATCGTTGACTGTTGTTATTTCACTGTTCAATCAAGCGGGAGGCGTTGGAAAGTCAACGCTCACCCAAAATCTTGGCTATCACCTTTCCCAACGCGGTCATAAGGTTTTGTTGGTAGACATGGACCCCCAAGCTTCCTTGACGACGTTCATGGGGTTGGAGCCTGCGGATTTAGAGAAAACGCTCTACGATGCCCTAGTGTCTCTTGAAGAGGAGCCGATAGCGCTCCACTCCAACTTGCAGGGTATGGATTTAGCTCCTGCCAACATTGACCTGGCTAATGCGGAACAAGAACTAATCTTTGCCGAACTTCGGGAATTTCGGCTGAAAGAGGTACTGGCTCCCCTGTTGCCTAACTACGACTTCATCTTGATTGATTGTCCCCCCAGCTTGGGGATATTGAGTCAGATTAGCCTCGTTGCCTCGACTCATGTCTTAGTCCCAATTCAGTGTCAGTTCAAAGCCTTGAAGGGGACTGATTCGCTGTTGAAGACGGTGGCACGAGTGCAGCGCAAGCTCAACCGAACCCTCAAGTTCGCGGGGTTTTTCCCGACGATGTACAGTGTGAGTAACTCTCTCGACCAGCGCACTTTACAATCTATCTCGGAACAACTCTCAAGCCTTGCACCAATATTTCCCCCACTGCCCCGTGCGACAGCGGTGGCGGAAGCGGCTGAGTATGGGAAGCCTTTAGCGCTTTGCCCTAACAAAAATCAAGCTATCCTACGCCTTTTTGATGAGATTGCCCAGCAATTGGAGTGTTTACTATGAGTCCCCGACAACGTACCCAACCCCCCGCTGACCGCTCAAAGCTTAAGAATGTGGCTCTCTTTAGTGAAGAGGAAGAACCAACAGTTCCTTCCACGGTTTCCCTCGACCAAATCATCCTACCTCCCAATCAGCCCCGCCGCTACTTTGACCCCCAAGCGATGCAGTCTTTGGCGGAGTCGGTGAAGAGCGAAGGGATTCTCCAACCCCTACTCGTTCGACCTGTAGATGAGAAGTATGAGGTGGTGGCGGGAGAGCGACGCTATCGGGCGGCTCTTGAGTCCGGATTAACCGAAGTGCCGGTGACGGTTCGGGTAATGACTGATGACCAGGCGGTTCAGTATGCTCTCGTGGAAAATTTGCAACGGGAAGACCTCAATCCGATTGAGGAGACGGAAGGGATACTCAGCCTTCTTGCTTTCCGTTTGGGCTGTGACTTAGAGGAGGTCACCTCGAAGCTTTACCGGATGGAAAATGAAGCGAAAGGGAAAGTTACCCGAAATGTTTCGGGTAAGGAGGAAACCGAAGCGATCGAGCCGGTGTTTACCTCTTTGGGGCGAATGAACTGGCTGTCGTTTGTCCGGACTCGCCTCCCACTGCTCAAACTGCCGGCTGACATTTTGGACGCTCTACGGGCTGGTCGCCTTGAGTACACCAAAGCCAAAGCGATTGCACAAATTAAAGACGAAGCTGAACGTCAAAGGCTTCTGTCAGATGCGATTCATGATTTCCTGTCCTTGAGTCGAATTCGAGAGCGGGTCAAAGAGGCAAAAGTGTCGTCGAGCGAACCTCCAACTCTAGCTGAGCGGATGGGAGCCACTTATAAATTGGCTAAGAAGCAAAAAGTTTGGGATGACCCGAAAAAGCGTAAGAAACTGGAATCTTTGCTGGGTCAGATTGAAGCATTGCTCTCTAAGGCGTAAAGGTAGATCTCTTTTTTTCCTTGAATCGTTTTGGTCTTACGAGGTGCGATCGCTTCCTTGGGAACGTGGCTAGATTCTAGAGTTTATTTGTTATATCTGTTATATTTCCGTTGCCGTTAGTTTGGCTTTAGGTCATCTAACCGCAATTAACCGATACCTCACAATATTACAAGACTACAAAATAGTTCGGACTCGCCTCGCTCACACTAACCAGCGACGGCAAGTGATCGTGATCACTCTGAATGGATGAAGGGTTCAGCTATGTTGGGGCAATGAAGCTGGACGCACGTTTAGCGAAGCTGAGGTTAAACAGTTAGCCAAAGCTTTGCTAGAAATCCTGATGTACCTGCACACTCGGCAACCACCTGTTATTCACCGAGACATCAAGCCCAGCAATATTTTATTGGGAAGGATGAGAGACGGCATTTCTTTTAACAATATTCCTTACACGGAGCTACTTTCTCATTAAATGGAAACCCTAGACTTGCTTCGCTCTGGAGAGTTAGCCGGGAGCAAACGACTCAATATATCTTGCGGACTCACTCAATTTCCCTCAGAGATTTATGCTCTTGCCGATTCCTTAGAAATCTTGGATCTATCGAATAACCATTTAAAAACCTTACCCGATGAGTTTGAACGATTAAAGCGCCTCAAAATTGTTTTCTTTACCAACAATGATTTTGAGGAAATTCCAGAGGTTCTTTCACACTGCCTTGACCTCAAGATTGTGAGTTTTAAATCCAACCAGATTGCGAGTGTTGGCGAGCAGACCCTACCACAAAAGCTCCGCTGGCTGATTCTCACTAACAATAAAATTGAGAAGCTACCCACTTCCCTGGGCCGCCTGAGCAATTTGCAAAAGCTGATGCTAGCTGGCAACCAGCTTCAGTCGCTCCCAGAGTCAATGGCTTCTTGCCAGAAATTGGAACTCATACGGCTTTCGGCAAATCAGCTCACTGAGCTGCCCCCTTGGTTGTTCACCCTGCCTCGCCTGTCTTGGCTGGCTTATGCTGGCAACCCCTTGTGTAATAGAGACACTACGACAAAGCGAGTACTTCGAGACATTGATTGGTCTGAGCTGACGCTGGGGGAAATCCTTGGGCAAGGGGCGAGTGGGGTGATTTATCAGGGGCTTTGGACAACCCAGCTTGCCCAACAAGAGGTGGCGCTCAAAATCTTCAAGGGTGAAATCACCAGTGACGGGTTACCGGCTGATGAAATGGCGGCAAGTTTGGCGGCTGGGTACCATGACAATCAAGTTAACGTGCTAGGCAAGCTCAGCAACGAACCCCAGGAGAAACTTGGGCTTGTGTTTTCGCTCATCCCTCCCCATTACAAAAACTTAGGGCAGCCGCCAGACTTTGACACCTGCACAAGAGATACCTACAGTGCTTCCACCTCGTTCTCTTTGCCTGTCATTTTACGCATTGCTCAGGGCATTGCCTCGGCGGCGGCACACCTTCATGCCAAAGGCCTCATGCATGGTGATCTCTATGCTCATAATATTCTGGTGGATGAAACGGGTCAGAGTTTGCTGGGAGACTTTGGAGCCGCCTCTAAATATGACAAGAGTGATGGGGTGATAGCGCAAGCGCTAGAACGATTAGAGGTGAGGGCGTTTGGGTGCTTACTTGAGGATATGTTAGACCGTTGCACACTCCAGGAGGAGTCTTTGCACTATAAAGCCGTGGAGAGTCTTCGTTGCTTACAGCAAGAGTGTCTCAAGCCAGTTTTATCACAGCGTCCTCAGTTTACAGAAATCAGCGAGCGTTTGACTAGTGTTGAGCGACAGGTTTATGGCACAGCCTAACAATTTGACAATGACTAATTAAATGACTAGGTGACCAGTTAGTGTTATTGCAGCCTTACTGAGATCGGCATTCTTCAAGTCAGCTCCATCACTTAGGCAGGTAACTTTAGCGCTCGCACGCTCGATTGACACAGAGCGTTTGTCACTCTCGAAGTTTTTGTGACACAACCATAAAGTTTAGACTATTAAGAACCCTTAGACGAATCGGAGGCACCATGCCGACCTATCGCTCCAAAACCTCCACCCACGGACGCAATATGGCGGGTGCCCGTGCGCTCTGGCGTGCCACCGGAATGCACACCGAGGATTTCGAGAAGCCCATCATTGCCGTCGCCAACTCCTTTACCCAATTCGTACCTGGCCACGTTCACCTCAAGGATCTGGGTCAATTGGTATGCCGTGAGATTGAATCCGCCGGTGGTGTCGCCAAGGAATTCAACACCATCGCTGTGGACGATGGCATTGCCATGGGCCATGACGGGATGCTCTACAGTCTGCCCTCGCGCGAAATTATCGCCGATTCGGTCGAGTATATGGTCAACGCCCATTGTGCCGATGCCCTGGTCTGCATTTCCAACTGTGACAAAATCACCCCCGGTATGTTGATGGCCGCCTTGCGTCTCAACATTCCTACAGTATTTGTCTCCGGCGGTCCCATGGAAGCGGGCAAGACGAAGCTCGCAGACCACAAACTGGACTTGGTGGATGCGATGGTGGTTGCCGCGAACGACAGTATCAGCGACGAGGTTGTCGAAGAGTATGAGCGTTCCGCCTGCCCAACCTGTGGCTCTTGCTCCGGTATGTTCACCGCCAACTCTATGAACTGTCTCACCGAGGCGATTGGTCTCTCCTTACCGGGCAACGGCACCGTACTCGCGACCCATTTCGACCGTAAGGATCTATTCCTCAACGCGGCGCGAACCATTGTCAGCATTACCCGTCGCTACTACGAGCAGGATGATGACTCGGTACTGCCGCGCTCCATAGCCAGTGTCAAAGCGTTTGAAAATGCCGTGATGCTGGACATCGCTATGGGCGGCTCGACCAACACCATTCTCCACTTGCTAGCCGCTGTTCATGAAGCCGGTGTCGATTTCACCTTAGCTGACATTGATCACCTCTCGCGTAAGGTTCCCCAACTTTGCAAGGTGGCACCGAACACCCCCAATTACCATATCGAGGATGTCCACCGTGCTGGCGGCATTCCCGGACTTCTCGGCGAGTTGGAACGTGCCGGATTGCTCCACACGGACGTGCCAACGGTTCACAGTAAGACGCTCAAAGAAGCACTCGCTCGCTGGGATGTCATGCGTACCGATGACGAAGCCGTCCACACCTTCTTCAAGGCGGGTCCTGCGGGGATTCCAACTCAGCAGGCGTTCAGTCAATCGACCCGTTGGCCCTCACTCGACCTGGATCGGGAAAACGGCTGTATCCGCAATATCGAACACGCCTTCAGCATCGAGGGTGGACTGGCTGTGCTATACGGCAACCTGGCTGAGCGCGGTTGTATTGTGAAGACGGCCGGCGTAGATGAAAGTATTCATGTGTTTGAAGGCAAAGCGCGCATTTATGAAAGTCAGGATGCCGCTGTCAAAGGAATTCTCAACGATGAGGTGGAACCGGGCGAGGTGGTGATTATTCGCTATGAAGGTCCGCGCGGTGGGCCTGGGATGCAAGAAATGCTCTATCCGACCAGTTACCTTAAATCCAAAGGTCTGGGCAAGGTTTGTGCCTTGTTGACCGATGGTCGCTTCTCAGGCGGTACTTCGGGTCTCTCGATTGGTCATGCCTCTCCGGAAGCAGCGGCGGGTGGCAACATTGCTCTGGTCAAGGGTGGCGATCGCATCCTAATCGACATCCCCAATCGCCGCATCAATGTGGAGCTATCGGCAGAGGAATTAGCCAACCGTCGTGTGGCAATGGAAGCGTTGGGCAAAGATGCCTGGAAGCCGACACAGCCCCGTCAGCGTCGGGTGAGTGCGGCGCTCAAGGCTTATGCACTGCTGGCGACTAGTGCGGATCAAGGCGCGGTACGAAACCTGGAAATGCTCGAATAGAGAAATACGCAGAAGACTTGGGATGAAAATGAGCCGAGCTTCAGCCAACACACAAGTCAAAAGTCCTCGTAGGTAAGTTCTTCGTTTGCCCAGTTGGTTTCTTCTAGAAATTCTCTAAAGGTAGTCAGGAGTCTGGGAAACTCCTCTTCGCGCAGGTGATTAACATCGGCTTGATAGCCCTGATGGCGATACCACTGAATAAGATCGAACAGTTGCTTGCGAAATAGAAGTAAAAATATCCAGGGAGGAATTTCTTTGTGGACGACTGGTCTTCCCTGGACTCTTGAAAATTCCTCCGCCATCTGTTTTGGGGTCAACACATCTCCGGCTAACTCAATCTCTCGACTAATATACTTCGAGGGATGCTGCATCACGTAGGCAGCAACGCGCCCCATATCCTTTGTTGTGATCAGGTGTAAAGGCTTGTCAGGCTGAACAGAGAAGGGAAAGGAACCCTTTATAATGGACGGTCGCGTATAGGGCTTCCAAAACTCTTCCATGAAAAGGCTTGCTCGCAGCATCGTGGTTGGCAAGCCAGTCTGTTTGAGGATTTGCTCTACTTTGTACTTCTGCTCAATGTGGCTGATGCCAGAATTCCGCTCTACCCCACCGGAGGAGTTATAAACGAAGTGGCTAATGTTAGCTTGCTTCGCCGCTTGTGCAACTCGCTTCGCCCGTTCAATTTCTCGTGGATCGGGCGAAGCATAGTCCCCAGAGGTAGCATGACAGTAAACAGCTTTAATCCCGGAAAAAGCGGCTGAGAGTGAATTCTCATCATCTAGGTCAGCTTCAACCAGTTCAACGCCTGCATGAGTCAACCTGGATAGAGAAGGACGCTCAAGGTCAATTTGGCGAGTAATGGCACGTAGGTTACTCACATTTTGTTCGAGAAATCCTTTAACTACATTTGCGCCTGTACCTCCCGTCACACCAATCAGCAGAACTTTGCCAACTTTTATCTTTGTCTCACTAGAGGAATCTGACGAGTGGTTCATACTAAAATTGCACCAATCAACAGTTGGGTCAGGTTTTCATAGGGCTACGCCTACGCGCTTGAAGTAGTCCACATTGAGAAATTGAGAGTACAATTCTTTGATGCGCTCTGGCGACAGGCGCGTTTGTCTGTATGTCTCTCGGTTTGACATTGCCTCCAGCCAAGTGTTGAGGTGTACTCGCGCCGAATTTTCAATTTCAAAGTCCTTCCAGGCAGACAGCGCCACGTTCATCCGCTCAAAGAAGGGCATGAAGGCAATGTCCACAAGGCTTACGGTTTCTCCCAAAAAGTATGGACCACCCGAAGCTTCAATAGCCGCATCGAGAAGGAGGAGTTCCTCCTCTAAGTGTGCCCGTAGCTGGTCATCTTTAGCCGCGTCTTCTGTACGTTTGTGAGAAAGGTAGCTGTAGGAGAGCTTGACCAACTTGGAGTCACAGCGTGTCATGAGTATCCTTGCTCGCGCTCGTGCGGCTAGCTGTGATGGCATCAGAGTCCCCCCTTTGCCGCCAAACACTTCGCACAAGTACTCGTTGACCACCAACGATTCGTAGACTACCGTCTCCCCATGCTTGATTACGGGTACGGTTCCATTGGGATTTAGGGCGCAAAACCACTCGGTTTTGTTGTCTTTGCCTAGCGAAATTTCCTGATACTCAAAATCGACCGAGAGTTCAAGCAGTGTAATCCAACTGCGCTGGGCATACGGGCAGTTGCGGTTGGCGTAAAAAACTAACGGTGTCGTCTCGTCCATCGGTCAATCTCCATTCACTCGCTTTTTGTCAAGGTCAGTAGACCGAAAACTTTGGCGTTCGCTCCATCAACACTCAAGGGTATTGACGTAAGTATATAACTGGCGCATCCGGGCAGAAACGACATTTATGTCGCCGTTCCCCCGCAACTAACCCCACACTATAGATAACCTCACTTATCCATTATTCAAGGGCGAGGCAAAGTAAGGAAAAATAAAACACGTATCCTTCTTGAAGGCTAGCAATTAGCGCTCACATTCCGGTATTTTGGCTCTCATTGGGATGTACCCCTTTTAATTCGATTTACCATCGCTGCCAAAGTATTCCCGATAGGCACAAATTTGGTTTCCACGAACATCAAAAGAAACGGCAATTCGGTTTTTATAGGGTTCTCCCCTCAGCCATCCCTCGTCCCTGAACTCGAAAACAACAGTCGTCTCACTACTGGTAACGCGCTCAAGCGTGACTGATAGCCCTGGCTTAAAAGCCTCAGAAGCATACTCGAAGAATTCACGAGCTCTGTGTTTTCCGACATTCAAACCGTGGTAGGAACCGACGGGAAACCAAAAGGTGAAATCTTCGCTAAGCATATCCAAGAATGGGTTCCACTCGCCTGTTGCTAGACCGTGAGTGAAGTGCGAAAAGGCTTGATGAGCAACTTCCACTGTCGTTTGTTGCATTTGTCCCTTCTTAACTATCTCCTGAGCACCGCTTTTATGGCTTTTCAATCAAGTTCTGTAACTAGAGCTTTTGGAAGACGTACAGATCCTGTGTGTCGAGAATATACTGACAATTGCTCATCTTGCCAGAGTTTTGCTAGAGTACCTATACTTCGTCGCCAAATCAAGCTAAGTCCTCGAAGCACCAACTATCCCTAGAGGAGTTTGTTGAAGGCGATAAGTAGCTGAACACTAGGAATTTTTGGGCGCTTCTTTTTAGCCCGTTTCAGATGTGCCGACAGCGTTTTGAACTGTATGCAGACAGCTACCGCCCGTCTCACTTTTACCTGCCAATACTAGGAAGAGAAGGTAAGATAGAGCGCAAACACTTATCCTTTCCTCAGCGAGAAACTATTGAGCGTTTAGCCAAGTTGGGCATCATTTGAACTATGGGTGCAAAGATTGAAGTTCGCAACCCGCGAACGGGAAACATTGATTATTGGATTGCGCCGCCGACATGCGAGCAGCTTACTGAGCAGTGTACCCGATTGCGCGAGGCTCAAATCGATTGGCAGCAGGGAGGTTTAGAGCCGCGAATTGAGACGTTGCAACAGTGGAAACAAGTGATACTCTCAAAAAAAGATGAGATTACTAAAGCTTTAGTAAGCGACACAGGCAGATTATCTGTATCCATCCTTGAAATTGACTCGTTCATCTCCAGCATTGAGCGCTGGTGTTGCTTAGCACCAGACTTGTTGGCAAAAGAGGATGAAAAAGCAACAGCCATTCCCTTTATCCAACTGCAACAGGAATTTGTTCCTTATCCCTTAGTTGGTGTCATCAGCCCCTGGAATTTTCCGCTGTTGCTTTCTACGATTGATATGATTCCCGCCTTACTAGCAGGTTGTGCAGTTGTTGTAAAACCTAGCGAAATTGCGCCTCGTTTCATTCAACCCCTGGTAGAAACAATTGCCTCCGTTCCCAATTTACGAGATGTTTTAGCCTATGTTGAAGGGGCTGGCGAGATAGGGGAAGCGTTAATTGAATGTGTGGATTTAGTCTGCTTTACTGGCAGTGTGGCTACGGGTCGAAAAGTAGCACAGACAGCAGCTAAGCGGTTCGTTCCGGCTTTTTTAGAATTGGGAGGCAAAGACCCGGCTATTGTTTTATCGTCAGCCGATTTAGACAAGGCAACCTCGGCAATCTTATGGAGTTCAGTCGTCAGCACTGGGCAATCTTGCCTCTCAATCGAGCGCATTTACGTGGCAGAATATATTTTTGAGTCGTTTGCTCAGAAGCTGGTAGAAAAAGCACAACGCCTGCAACTGGCTTATCCGTCTGTTGAAAGTGGAGAAATTGGTCCCATTATTGCCGAACGACAAGCGGATATTATTGCCGAACACCTACTTGATGCACTTGAAAAGGGGGCGGTTGTTCACTGCGGAGGCAAGCTTGAAGACTTAGATGGGGGGTTATGGTGCCGTCCTACAGTCCTTACCCAAGTTAACCATTCCATGAAGGTGATGGCGGAAGAAACCTTCGGACCGATTATGCCCGTGATGCCATTTTCCACGATTGAGGAGGCGATCGCATTAGCAAACGATACCATCTACGGACTCAGTGCGGCTGTGTTTGCCGGTTCGCAAGCCGAAGCCTTAAACGTAGCACGCTGTATTGATGCTGGTGCCATCAACATCAACGACGCTGGATTAACCGCATTAATACATGAAGGAGAAAAAAACGCCTTCAAATTTTCTGGCATGGGGGGTTCGAGGATGGGGGCGGCTGCACTCAAACGATTTATGCGTAAAAAAGCTTTTTTGGTTAAAACTGGGTCGGTTCCTGACCCTTGGTGGTTTAATACTCAGTAATTTAGAGTAATTGTTTTTAATCGGGTATTAGCTGATAAGCCAACAATCCAACGATTCAAAAGCAAACTAAAATACTTCACCCTAATAGGCTGTCACTCCGATATCTGAGTTAGAAGCACTCTTTGATAGCCGCTCTGACATCGAGATGACTGCTGACTTAGAAGATAACGGTAGTGACATCGCTTTGACTGCACAGCCGCTAGAGCTTCCTGATCTCAGCACTGATAGCCTCAAGGTAGCCGAGCTAACCCCCCTACCCCCCGCACCTAAAACCGCTGTCTCAGCTCGCCTTAGCCAAACACCTGAGCTGTCGGGACAAAGTTGTAGAGAGGGCAACACAAGCAGGGCAGGGAAGCTTCGCCTGAGAGCGCAACCCGGACGGCGTGGACTTAGGAGGGCACCGGGGGACGGGGCACCTGCTGCGGTTTACGCCCCTTTAGTGAGCTGAACCGAAAAAGCGATCGCAACCTGGCAGACACGACACTAGTGTCTCCTCGCAACTCACCTCTATTACTTTATAAATCGGGGAATTAGGCAGCGATTGAGTGGTTAATGCGATTATTGGAACTCTCTGGTGCCTTGTTACGGACAAGACTTGCCATCTCTAATAGATGACTCCAGCGCTTTTGCACTTGTTTCGGTGTGATTTTCAAGGCTTTGGCAATCTCAAAATCGCTCAAATTCGCCCGTTTGAGTGATAACAACTGCTGTTGAAGGGAGTCAAGTTGAGCGACAAATGCCTCCCACTGCAGCTCGGAAAGTCCCAACTTTTGGTCAAGGTCTGCACCTAGCCATTGGTGTACCAGTTGCCAGTGAGACGAATGAGCGAACTTTTCCACATGGTATTTAAAACGCTGTTGCAGATAATCCCGCGAACGTGGTGTTAAACCCAAGATGTCGTCGATTTCCGGGGCACTCAAGTCTTGCAGCTTTAAGATTAAGTAATCCGCACAATCATTATGACCCTGAGACTCTAGGTATTGCACCAGCTCACCAATCACGCGCTCTCGCACAACCGTATCATGAGGGTCAAGAGTATCAGCAACTAGACGCTCTCGCACCTGCTGCATCACGGGTGAGCGGTTTTGCATCTGTGCTTCTTCACCTTTGGCAAACTCGGTCACCTGTTCAATGTCCATGACGGTATCGCTGGGTTGGCGTTTGGCAAAGCTTTTCGCTCTGAGTACCAGTAATTGCACAGCACCATAACGGGTCATTACCCGTCGTTTGGCGTATGCAAGAGTGAACCCCATGTATTCGGCGAGTTCGATTCTTGTACGCGGGGTGTAGTTATCCGCTAAGTCATTTTCCCGTCTAAAGGCTTTGAGGGAATCGGCGTAAAAGTCTTGTAAGAAGTCTTCAATCAAGAGGTGTCGAGCGGCAAAGCTTAACTGCGTTCTTTCAGGTGCCACCTGGCGATATATCATCACACTGAGGTGGCTGTGCAGTTCCACACGTCCTTGCTTTGAACCCAGTTTATAGTACTCAATACACTTAGAGAGACGATGACGTGCCAAGGTTAACTCCCACGAACGAACGTCACCGCCGTTTTGGATGCGCTCACTCTTGGTACAAATCCGTTCGACTTCTACCACGATGCGGTTGATTACGAGAAGAGCGTTGCTGGGTAGGGAACCAAGCTGAAGTATCAGTTCTTCTTTTAATAGCTCACTCAACGCCATTGTGTCAGTAACAGTAGAATTTTCCGGAGCGTTGTCGGTTGAGAAAGAAGTTTGATGTAGGGAGTTGGTGGTGGTGGCGTTCACGGTAAAAGCTCGGCTCCTGGCTCGAATGACGGCGGTGATGACTCTTATAGAAGTTTGGTGTTGGGTTCACCTCCTTCCAGAGTCGTCAACAATTCGACTGTAAAGCGCAAGTGAGCGTCCGAGAGCTTGGCTTGTGCAGGCAAACCTTTATGGTTGTTTAACGGCTAATCGCTCATGGGGGTGATTGGGAGTGTCGGCTGAGCTTGAATGCCTAGTGTGAAAAGACTTGAGCGATTTTTAGGGGGATGAGTACAGAGAGACGTGCTGAGTCAGTCAAGAGTGGACAATCCACAAATTGGACTGGATGAATCAGTTCGCTGTTTCATTTCATCGGCATACCCCAAGGGATATGAGTATTCAAGGAATTGCCAAGTACATTCACGACAAATGTAGTGAAGGTTTACCGCGTAAGTGAGAGATTGAATGATTAAGCTTGCGTTGAAGGTTGTCCGGTTAATGTTCACTCACTCAACCAGCGATCGCATCAGGGCAGAAACGACATCGAGTGTCGCCGTTCGCCGCGCAACTAACCCCGCGCTTTCGCCTCGGCTCCCCAAGCGTCAATCTGCTCAAGATGTAGCTAGCGGCGTGACAAAAGCGATCGCTTAAAGTTGGCTGTTGTAACGAGTTCCCACTTTTGTTTAGCAATGGAGAAATTTTTGTTGTTAAGCAAATTAATAATGCTTTGAGTCAGACATAGCAACCCTGAGCAATAGCTAACGGGCATCTAATGGCAAGTGACACCAGAAAACCAAGTTTGAGATTTTTGAGCCTCTGCCTCCGATATTCGCCAGAATCTGACCTGCTCCACACCATATACACTGGCAAAATCCCTGATCGCCTTAAAAGACTCAAGCGTAAGACCTGTATCAATAAACTCTTCGTAGCTAAGACCCGAATCGCCTGTGCCATTACCAGAGATAATGCGCTGCTGTACCTCGTTGGTCGCCATTAGCCAGTACTGATTACCTGTTTGAGTTTTGACCTCAAGAGCGTGCGCTCCAGCAAGGTTTCCTAAATCCTTGATGTTGCAATCGTCAGTTGAAATAGGGTTAGGGCTTTGTGATGGACTCGTCACGGACGAAGTAGCTTGCGACTCAGATTGAGTAGAAGAGGCGGGCTGACCTCCGGCAACTCTGACAAAATCTCCACGAATCCAGCCTAGAGCGCCGGAGCGAGGGAATTTCACTTGATACCAGGTAGCTTCATCAGCTACGGTTTGGCTAATGACCTGCACGTGATCGCCTACTAATCCGTACCCCAAATACTTGCCAGCGCCGGAGGGTGTAGCTCGAAGATTAATTTTTGACTTCGGGTCATCGTCAATTAAGGTAGCTTCGGTATCAGCTTCAGTGTTGGCATCGGGTGACACTGAAGATTTGGTAATTTCTTGATAGCTCGTGTCACTTTTTTGTCGGCTGGGTTGGATATCGGCACGGGAAGATACAACCGGAGCTTTCTTAGAAGCCGATTGTGTAGCCGTCTGGGGAGAGTCAGCTAGCGCCCCCATCATTAATAGTCCCGAAACAATAGTCGCTCCAATTTTGGCGTTACGACTCCACGGCGAGAGCCAAATTAAAGGGATGCCCAGCGGCGGAAAAAATACCAGCGCAGGCAGGATAAACCGCTTCTTTTGATGCCACTTACGAGTGAGTTGAGCTTCCATGACGAGCCTTTGATCAAACTAGCATTGCTTCTGAATCTCAGTATCAAAGGCTGATGTCTACGATCACGTTTGCCGAATGTGTGATTAGAAGCTAAGCCTCTGGAGTAAACAATAAATCCAGTGCCTCAATTACTTGTAAACCAAAAGCCTGCAAGCCCTGAATCTGAGGGACCGAGCTTTTATGGCTCAGGTGAGTCAGAATCCTGATAACACTTGAATGACCTGGATAAATCGGTTCTAGAGTGCGGATTATTTGTAAAGCGAGGTTCTTATCCTGAGTTCTCCTCAACAGTCCAGTTAAGGCATCAATCACCTTTGGGTTCCCAATGCCCATCTCTTCAAGCAGCAAGATTAGAAACTTACACGTATTGAGCGTCGGCTCTTCCAGGGAACGCAAGTACTTACAGATAACCGTGACCGCTAGCTGGCGTTTAGTTTGCAACAGAGCTTGTTGGCACTCATAATAAACCGGACTTGAAACCACCATCTCTTTTTGAAGTCCAGGCTCTTTGAAACACTGAGGACGGAACAACTCGATAATCCGGTCGATAACCTCCTCAGCTCGCTCAAAGTTGTTAAACTCAGCTAAACCCGCAGCGATGAGAAACAAAGCTTCACAGGTCTCAAGTATATCGATACTATCCAATAGCTCCTCAGAGCCTATCTCGTACAGATACTCGAACAACAACTGTTTGTGCGAATCCGCCACATCAGTTCGCCCTAGCCATAGCAAAAAGACTTCTCGCCATTGAGATTCTAAGATGCGGCAACGCGGTTGTTCGCCATCAGGGGAGTTAGGGGCACTCTCACAGAAAAAGCGCCAATCCTTAATCGCACAAGCCGCAAAATATTCCTCAAACGTGGGATGAAAGAAAGCATAGGCCGCTTCATTGGGACTCTCGGCTGCCACCCCAACATGATTTAGCCAGCCTAACTCCAGAGCTAACCACAACAGCGAGCCTTCCTCGTCTGCCTCTCCGAAAGTTTGGGTGATAGGAGCCGGGATTTGCTCTAGTCGGATTCGGAAGCGGGAAGTCGGTTGCTTTATTGCCCATAAGGCAAGTTCTCCCAAGGCTTCATTCAGTTGGCGTCGCTGTCGGGTACTACCAATTAACTTGTGCTGCAAGTCGTAGTAGTTATCAACAAATCCCTTGTAAAGTTTCGCCTTTGTATCGGGCAGTCCTCCCTGCGCTTGCCAGAGATTCCAAGTGTTGCATAGCAAAGCTAGCCGCAAGGGATTTTTTACCATATCCTTAAGCCGCTCTTTGCCCGCCTCGTTTAGGGAGCGTCGTAACGCTTCTCCGTTCTCAGGTGAGTAGTCATGAAACCACTTGCTGATGAACTGAGCCACTTGGTCTTCTTTGGCGTCATCTTCTTCGCTCAGTGCGTCTTGCTCGTCTTTGTAACTAAAAGGCAAGGTGCAATATGTTTCAACTTTGTCGGCTAGGACATTGAAAGTGCTATCCCAAACATTCGACCGACAAGTCAATACCACCTGCACCTGATGCATCCAACCTTGCTGGAATTGCTCAGCTAGGGAATCCAGGGGATTGTCTCCTCCCAGTTCATCCACGGCATCGAGTAGTAACCAGACTCGCCCACTCTTAAGTAATTCTTCCAAGGCGTTTTCCCATTCTTTCGAGGCGGCAACTACCGCCTTTGGCGCGTCTCTCAGCCAGTTTTTCAACAAATACTGACTCAGGGGTTGGTTGCCAACTTCCGCCAAAGATACCCAAATGACTACTGGTTCTTCTTCTTTAAGGACTGATGACTCGGTTGATACTATTCTTGAGGCGATTTTAGAGAGCAGGCTACTTTTCCCCGCCCCAGGCTCACCAATAATCGCAATCGGTTGGTTTTTCGTTTCAAGACTTAGTTTTGGCAAGATAACTTTGTCAAAAAATTCACCGGGCTTAAATATCTGGCTGATTTCCTTGCGTTCATACAACAAAGACCCCTGTTGTGCACAATCATCCGCTCCTTGTTTGGTCAGTCGTTTGCGCTTCACCACTGTGACATCGACATACAAATCATCAATGTTGTGAGTTACCCCTTGCCTTGCGGTTAAGGGGTTGGTGATTAAGCTTTTCGTCTTGAGCGCTAGCATCTCCCGGCATCTTCTTATGAGTTCCTGAAGCCGTTCCTCCCTCGGTTTCGACTCGACAGGAGTCTTGTTCAAGTCTTCAGGAGCAACAATCTCTTCTATGGCTACGTTCAAAGCTGCACAAATACCGTAAGCCTTAGCTGTGTCAACTACTTCTCCCTTAAAAAACTTTCTCAGTGTCTTAGTATCGCAACCTGCCTTGGCAGCAAGTTTCTCGTAACTCAGGAGCTTTTCGGAGGAGTCGGAATCCACGCTCCTGTGCTTTTCGAGTAATCTTTGCCCTTTCTCAGTCGCTTTAACCCCGCGAGTTGGCTTACCCGTTTGACTCATGTGGAATCTGTGCAGAGATTTAGTTGGTTATCTGGTCTAAGCGATAAAAATGCTTGTTGCTCTGGTCGGAGCTGAAAAGTCTTTCCGGGAACTTCCGGGAACTTTCGTTTTCCCGGAAGTTCCCTTGAAAGGCAAATCCTCTGACCTTACGGTAGTTATAGCAAGGTCAGTGAGAGTTTTCCACTGAACTGGCACCAAACTTCTTGGTGATGAATACTCCTCCTCATCAAGCACTTCTAACTTCTGATTTGAAGGAAGTTGTCAGGCAAGCTATTTAGGAATTATGAGTAGAAATCACTCAGAACCAACCTAAGCACTAATGAAGGGAATTGAGACTCAAAACTGCAATCAAACTCAAGCAAATAAAGACTCAATGGGTCTAAAGTCACGAGCCAAGTTTTGCCTCTCAATAAGCTACGTCCGAGATTGAAACTAACCAGCAATTTGGCAAAGGGATAGTCAAGAGATTAGCCAACTTACTTTCATGGCTTCTCAAATTTTTAGAGCCAACAAATTTCGAGCTTTCTTAGCTTTTTAGGGTCAACGATGACCGGGATTTGTGCTGGCGTAAAAGCCATCTATTCGCGGTCTAAATTCGGTTCACTTCTAGTGGAAAGTCGGTTCACAAGACTCGTTAAAAGCGATCGCTAAATGTAGAGACTACCCAAATAGCTAGAACTCCCTCTACCCAAGCTAGAGGTCATTAATCCAAAAACTAGTTGGCGAGCAAACCCTCGATTGCCGCACGCAATAGCTAACGCTGCCACAAGTGACAGCGTTAGCTCCCCTGTGGCACGAACGCCCTGTCGTCAACATCTAACCCAGCGCTGTTGCACTCAAGCAATTAAATACGTGCCTTTATCCCCGAAACCCCCTCCACTCCAATGATTAGCCAACTCTCCTTACCCCCCTTTAAGTACGAATTAAGTATTTTGCCGATTTCAAGCCCTAGAACCCTTGTGCATAGGGCGTTGTTATGAACTCCGAATTCTATCACAAAATCTTCAAGCCTTTGCAATATGGGCGTTTCAGCCGATCGCTCTTCTCTCACACCTGGGCGATCAGCCTGTTTAAGTATTTTTTGAGTCCGACAAAATGAGCACGAAAAAACCTAGAGCTACAAGAGGAAACATTGGTTTGGAAGCCGTCGAGGGACGGTTACGCTTAATTGTCCCTGCCAAACACTCGCCCACTGGAGAGCAAAAGCGTATCGCCTTAGGAATGAAGGATACTCCCGAAAATCGAGGAGAAGCTGACAAAATCATTAAGCGAATCCATGCCCATATCCAGCTTATCGGGGACTATGACCCGCAAAAATTAGAGGAGTACATCTGGGGCAAACCGGAAAATACAGCTAACAAACTCCCGCCTACTCAAGCAAAAGAACTACAGCTGGATGAATTGTGGACGCTATTTGTTGATCACAAAAGCAAAAGCTGGAGGTTTACGACTTTTATGGGTGTTATGAAAACAGTTGGCTCGCACATCAACAGGTTAACTACTAAGAAGCTCTCAGATGTTTTGCAGATCGAATCTGAGCTTTCTCAGCTCCGTTATACAGCTAAGTACAGAACTCTAACCAAGATTTCGGCTTGCTGCACCTGGGCTGTTCATTTCCAGCTCATTTCGCATAATCCTTTTTGGGTGATTGTCGATGGCTTGAAACCACCTAAATCTGATAAAGACCCAGACCCTTTTACTAGGGAGGAAAGAGACCTAATTATTAAAGCTTACGAAACCCATCCTAGATACAGCTATTTTGCTCCTCTTGTAACCTTTCTTTTTCTCACGGGTTGTCGAACTGGAGAAGCAGTTGCTTTGCGCTGGAAAAGTGTTACAGAAAAGTACATCACCTTTTGCGAGAGCATATCAGTAGTTCGAGGGAAGCATATTCATACAAACAGTACAAAAACTGGGAAGAATCGTGAGTTTCCTCGGACAAATAAGAGTCTAAATAAGCTTTTGAAGCAGCTTAAACCGGAAAATGTCAACCCCGATGATTTTGTTTTCCAGCAACCCGGTGGAGGTCATATTAACCGTCTAACCTTTCACTACAGTTGGTATGGACAAAAGAATGAGACAAAGGGTCTTGTTCCTCAAGGAATCGTCTCCAAACTAGCTCGTAAAACCGAAGCTGAAGGAGGGATAGATCATTACCACTGCCCCTATTCAACACGGCATACCTTTATTACTTTGGCTCTAGAAACAACGGCGATGGAAAAACCTATCTCTCATAGTGATATCTCTCAACTGGCTAGATATGTGGGCAATAGCCCCGCAATGATTTTTGAACACTATTTAGGGCGCAGTGGGAACGAAAAGTTAGTCAACACTGAGTTCGACTCACCGTCTCCTCAAGCTTCAGAAGATGGAAAGCCGAGCCTCGACGAACTGCGAGCCCAATTAGCCACCGCTAACCAACGCATCAACGAACTTACATCGCTCGTACAAACTTTAACTTCATCCCAAAAGCTACCCGCTCCAGTTGAACCCGCCTCAGAGCCTGAGCTACCACTACCAACGCCTTCCAAAACAGCACCACCACCTCCTCCTCAACCCAATGGGAAAGCGCTCTTCCAGAAGTGGCACCCAACTAAACCAGCTGAGGAGTACGAGCAACTTGCCCTGTTCATGTCTCTAGAGGAGATGGTGAATCCTAAGGAGGAGTAAGCGCTTTCCCTCACCTACCCCTGCGTCTTAGTGTTAGGTCGTAGGTGGTAGGTTTTAGGGGAAAATCTATCTTGATTTTATCCGTCGATCAATGCTGACAATTCAGAAAGAAGCACCTTCACTCTCTCCCACTTTTCAGGATTTTCCCAAACCTTAGACTCTCTAATGCGACGGTAAGCTCTTTCCATCAACGTTTTGGAATAGTCTGTCTCAGGGGCGGGTGAAGAGGGTTTGATGCGTTTTCGCAACTCACTCAGGCTTATATTGTCTCTTATCGCTTCTTCAAGCAAGGATTGTCGCTTCAATTCATCTTTGACTCGTGCGAGCGCTTGGGCTTTAGTGTATTCCAAGGAGCCGGCTCTGACAACCGACAATATGTCTTCGGGCAACTTGAGCAGCGGTAAGCGATTGGTGACGAAGGACTTCCAAGTGAACTTCCCCAGCTCGTTAAATGTTGCACAAATCTCCTTAAACGAGTCACTGCCCATAACGTTAGGGGCAGTAACTCCTTTGACTTCATGCTCGATGCGGTAAAGCAGGGCAACTACTTCTTGTACGGATAGCTTGAGCTTGAGCGATAGCAGTTGCAGGATGCCTTCAGTTTCGTCAATTGGGTTGAGGTCTTCGCGCTGGAGGTTTTCAACTAATGACAACTGTAGAGCTTCTTCGTCGGTTAGTTCCCTGACGACGACGGGTACACAAGTTAGCCCAGCGATGTGAGCGGCGCGGTAACGTCGCTCTCCGGCTACCAACTCATACTCACCTGAAGGCTTTTGTCGCACTAGCAGAGGCTCTAGTATGCCTAGCGTCTTTACGGAAGTGGTTAATTGCTCTAACTTCTCAGACGTGAAAGAACGCCTTGGCCGCTTTACGGGTAATGTGATGGCAGCGAGTGGCACGAGCATGGGGTTGGAGGGTTGTACAACTCTTTCGTTCTCCAAAACACTGGCGGCTATTGGCTCACTTATTGGTGACCCGCTTAAAGAGGGACAGGACATCATTGGTATCTACTAAGACTTACTCAACAGCTGCAGAAATTCCTCGACTACGGCATCGGGGTTCTTATCACACCGCTTGGAATCAAACCGATAAACCCGCACCCCACTATGCTCAAACACCCGCTCCCGCTCTTGCTCTGTCGCTCTCTTCTCTGGCGTATGGAACGGTCCATCGATTTCCACAATCCCCCAGCGAAATCCCTTCGGCGTTGGCGCACAGATGAGAAAGTCTGATTCTTTGTTCTGTCGGCTCTCTTGCACGTTCAGTCGTGCGATCGCATTGGGATAATACAACAATCCTTTTTTGTCTAACGCCATTGCAAACTTGACTTCTGAGTTAGAACGAAAACGCAGTCCATTCCAGTTGACGATTCTCATCTTCGGGATGAATCTCACTCCTTGATTCACCCCTGGTGGTTCAAGAATTGTTCCTTCCAGGTTGGCGCTTTCTAGATTCACTTCACTCAAGTCCACTCCCGCCAGGTTGGCATTCCCTAAATCGGCTCCACTTAAGTCCGCTCCCGTCAGAACAGCAAACGCTAGGTTGGCTTTATTTAAGTTCGCTCCTTTAAGCGACGCGCCTGTGAAGTTGGCGAGTACTAGGCTGGCTGTAATGAGGTTTGTCTCCACTAGTTGAGCCTCGCTTAAATTGGCGGACATCAAGTTACTACCCAGAAGATACGCTTGAGAGAGTTTCGCTTTTTTGAGGTTGGCTCGTGTAAAAGTTGAAGAGCTGAGTTTGGCTTTTTGCAGATTCGCGCCTTCTAAGACCGCTTCGCTGAAGTCGGGTATTCCTGTCGCTCCGATGAGGTTAGCTCCACTCAAGTCGGCGAAAACGAAGTTTCCTGTATCTAACTGGCTGTTACTGAGGTTGGCTCCTCTTAATGAGGCTGACTGGAAGTTGGTGCCCAGCATTTGTGCTCCGGTAAGGTTAGCTCCCTCTAAGGAGGCTTCGGCCAATACGGCTCGACATAATACGGCATAACTTAAATCGGCTCCTTTTAGGGAGGCTTGTTGCAGATACGCTTCAAACAGGAAGGCTTTTGTTAAATCGGCTTGGTCGAGGTTGGCTCCTTGTAAGTCGGCTCGTTTGAGGGAGGCGTTCTTTAAGCGAGCTTTGATGAGTATGGCTTGATTGAGTTGTGCTTCCTTGAGCTGAGCGTTGGATAGTTCAGCCTCAATTAGCCAGGCTTGGTTTAAGTCAGCTTGGTTTAAGAAGCGTCCTTTTGTTGCTAAGTTGACGATTTCTGCGACTTGCCGCCACTTTCCAGTAAGTTTGGTGTTTTTGTCGATTTGTATGTTGAGCAGTTTGGCGTAGTTTAGGGTGGTTCCTTCTAGAGAGGCTCCACTGAGGTTGGCTCCGATGAGTGTAGCGCTATGCAGGTCTGCCCATTTCAGGTTGGCTCCTGTGAGGTTAGCATCTTGAAGATAGGCGTTATTCAAGCAGCTTTTGATCAGCTTGGCTTGTGTTAGGTCAGCACGCATCAGGTCACTACTAAACAGGTTGGCTTGTGATAGGTCGGCTCCCCTCAAGATGGCAGTATTTAATACGGCATAGCTCAGTTGAGCGTTCACGAGTGTGGCAGAGCTAAGGTCTGTGCCAAAGAATGAAGTGCGACTTAAGTCGGCTCCGGTGAAGTCGGTGTCTTTGAGAGATGCATGGTCGAAGAGGGCTTCGCTGAGGATGGCTTTGTTGAAGTCGGCGGATTCTAGGGATGTGCCGCGAAAGTCTCTTTCTCCTTGGGCATATCTTTCTAGTATTTGGTGTTCAATTTCTGTCATCCCTTCTCCTGGTCAAAGACGCGACATTGACGTCGCTTGAGTGTGAAAGCTTTTTTTAGCTCTTATTTGACAAAGTTAAGCCCCACACCTATTCCAGGGCAAACCAAAACCCTCACGATGAGGGGTCTTTTGGACTTTGTTCCTTGAACGGCTCGTTGGGTGCTATAGCAAAAGGCAGAAGGCTTTTATGCAGAAGGGAAACATTGACGGGTCTTGGTTTCAGTAGAAGGCAGAAGGCAGAGGGCAGAGGGCAGGAAGCGCTCAGAGTGGCTTTGTCTAAAAGTTCTTACAAGCCATCTAACGCCGCCGCCACTGCAACTGTTCTGCCAGTCGCCTCATAAACTGACGAGCCAGCTTCATGGCTTCAAGATACTGCTGCTCCGTAGTATGCTCTGACCAACTTCTCCCAGTTTTCTCCTTAATAAACCCAAAAACCGCCGCATGAACCAACGCCGAATTGCTCCGAAAATCCGGTTCATGTCCCTTGGCTTCGACTCGTGCTTTCGCATCCCTCAGCAACTGGGTTGGACGTTCAACCAACGAGCAACCATTCGTCCCATCAGGAATTAGATGCTTGGCATTAAACAAATTATTAATCAGACTCCGTACCTGCGCCCCATAGCGAGCTTGAGTTTCCATCTTCGCTTTGTCAGGACGAGCAACTGCCTCCGGGTGCGGCACCTCCACCACTTCCGTTGCCAACTCCGCCTCTAACCCCTTGAGAAACAACTCATAAGCTGAAGAAGGCATTGTATCCTTAAGCCGGACACCCCCAACGAGAATTTCACCCTCGTCGTCCAAATCGAAGCCACGTTTTTGCAGTACCACTCGCCGGGAATAGTCTCGATAAGAAATCAGCTCTTCACCCACCAAAATCTGCCAATCCAACCCAATGTGGGAGAGAAAATTCGCAGGACTTAACTCCCTAACTTCCCTGGATTTACTGACATCCACCCCCACACCCTTGGGAAAATCATTCCACGCGGGTGTAATCTGCACACTTCGCTCATCAAGAACTGCTTCCACTTGTATGGAGTAGGTTCTGATGCTTCTAATTTGGCTCAACTTTTCACTAATCGCATCCGCTTCCTGCTGCCAAGGTAAGGGAGTTGACTTCTCGTCCGTAACATCTCCAGCAAGCGGAGGCGAGTCTTGCTCCTCCCGTTGTGTTTCCCCGAAGTTTTTGGGGGTGATGTCTTCATCCACACCGTAAGAACCACCCGACTCCGACACCCGTGGACTCTTCCCATTACCTTCAGACAAGTTCCCCGTCGAACGCAGTTCTTCAACGATAGAAAACTTCGGTGAGACTTCCTCCTTCGCCCCCACTGGCACTCGCAGTTGCAAGACATCTCCGGGTTTCACCGTTGAGGTATCACTTAAATTGAGAATCGTTTCCCCTGCTTCGTACTCGGTTGTCAGCAACGGACGCACCCGTTCCCGCACAACGTCTTCTCGAATCACATCCGATGTCACACCCTGCTGAAACTTCCCAAATAACTCCCTGAGTCCTAACGCCGCATGAGTGACGACAACGCCCCAATTGGGATGAGTTAATTGAGGGAAGTTACCCGGTGCTTCCCCTGGCACTCGCCGCAAGGCTCTTCCCCATTCTTGTTCGGCCGGAGACATACTTTTGAGAATACACAAGCAACAGGAGACGGAAATCCACTTATGGTCGAACCCGACACCGACTAATCCGCAATGCACAATTACCCAGTAGTCACCGTTGTAAAAGCGCGACAAAATTGAGCTGGGACGACCGGCTAGGTCGTAAGAGTCATGTTCCGAATGGATAACACCGACTCTTCCCTCCAAGACGGGGAAATTCTCTTCTAATAGCTTAGCGACTCGATGGGTATGAGGAATGTTGAGCGCCCGCACGAGCATCGCCTGAGGTTGTCCTGTGCGTTCGCGCTTCCTCAATAAGATATCTACTGCCATCTCTAGGACGGGTATTGAGAAGGAATCGGCAAACAGAATCTGACGGAACCACTGTTTATCTGTCTCGGCTTTGTTGAGAAATTCCTCAAAGCTATATTCAGTTTCCGAGCCTGCCTCCTCAACTAAGAACGCCGTAGAAGTCGCTTCTTTGTACATGAGCTTTTTAATCGGAGGCGGCTCAAGCGACCAAGCTTCCTGAAGGGTAAACTCATAATCAGCAACGGGTGCATATTTCAGCACGCTGCGTCCCAAGGCATCCAACTCTTCCACCTGGGTGTACCGAACGTGAGGTAGTGGTTGAGCATCGGAGCGGAACTTTGACCCGGTAAAATAGGTAAGTAACGCGAACTCGAAGTAATTGCAAATTGTTCGATAACTATTTGCTGCTGAGAAATGCGCTTCATCAGTGATGAGGACACCAACTGAGTTGGGTTCTATATCTCCTCGACTCACCAGATTGACCAAAAACTGTCGATTGCCAACCAGCATATCGGCTGTGTCTAGACAATAGGCGTAGCTGTTGAAATCGCTGGCGTCTAACTCTACAATCTTGGGGGGTGGCACTCCTGGGGGCAGAATCTTGAGCTGATAAAGCGGCCATTGGTCGTAGAGTGGACGATGTTTATGGTCGGTTGGGAAGTCCCTTAAGAATCGGCTGCGGAGTGTGCAATTATCTGACAAGAACAACGCTGTTTTTCCCAGCATCCAGGGGGCAAGGATAAAGGGAGTAATCGCTTGCATCAGGGTTTTTCCTGTACCCACGCCAGCGAGAATTAACGCCGCCTCTCGGTGATGCCCATCCATCTCTCCTCGACAAGCTTTCTGGTAGATGGCGAGTAGTGCTTGTTGCTGATGGGGATAAAGTTCTGTCTGTCCTTGAAGTATCCGGTGCAGGACAAGCGAGTGATACTTTATGAAGTAATTGTCATCTGACCTCATCACTTGCATCGGGGAGTGGGGTTAGCTGTTCGTTTCAATCTTTGAAGGCAGTTGAGAATCGCAAAAGCTGGATTGTTTTCTACTCTCCTTCAAGTTTGTTGGATTTGCGTCTGTTGCAATCTGCACATAACGCTAGCGCATTCCACACCTCGGTTGCTCCTCCCTGAGAAAAAGGGAGTTTGTGGTCGGCTTCAAAATTCTCCTGGCTCAAAGTTGTGCCACAGTACTGGCATTTGTAATTCGCTCTCCGTAAAATCAAGAGTTTTTGAGTTTTTGTAAAGCAGCGTCTTGCCAACTCAAACGTTCCTTCGGCTCTCATACAAGGCTATTTTAAAGCCTCGCTATAAGGGAGGGTTCTTTTGGACTTTGTTTATTGAACGGCTCGTTGGGTGCTACTCTACGCTGCACTTCAATGATGAGGACATAACCGTTCTCTCACGTCTGCCGGAATCTGCTCCCATAATTCCCAAATTAAGTCCATCTCTGCCAGTCGCCTGGTGTAAATCGCTTCGGGTACCATCCGAGTACTGCCGAACCAGCGTTCTACGTTGGCGAGGCTGCATCCACAAATCGCGGCGATTTGCCGCTGTGTGACGTTCCATTTTTGATAGAAGGCAAAGACATCCATTGACAGCTGACAACTGCTGTACAGGTTCAGGAGGGCGAGTTCTCTGGCTCTGAGGGGACGCTGACTATTCACTCTTTGTCACCTCTTCAACGAATTGTGTTGCTGAAGATGAGTGGCTAGGTAGCAGTTCCAGGTCATCTGACCATCCCCAGTCGGCTTGAGTCCACTCTTTAGAAGGACTGGCTGGGTCGAGGATGATGTAGTACTGCCACTGCCAGCTAGCTAGGTGTTCAGCCCAAATGTATCGCATTCCCATGACTATGCCCCAGTCAGATGTCGGCATGGGTTTCCAACGTACTTTTGATACTCCGACTTGGAACACTGGTGCTGGAATTTTGTCAGGGGGAACCTGAGCTGGAGCGGGATGATTTTTTGCAATAGGCATAGATTTATTACCTGAGAGATGAGGAATACCAGTTGCTCACAGATGGAAAAATTCAGGCAAACACTCTGATAGTGATCGCATTGAAGTAAATGCTAAAAGCGTGCGGTTTAGCTAGAGAAGCACTGGTGCGTCTTATGTTTCAGGCTTTGGGTATTTAGCGGGCAATCAGAGAATACTCAAACATTAACATTAATCACACACTCACACAAGTAACTAAGCACACATTTGGACAACCAACCACAAGAAGTGTGTGAGTGAGAGGATAGAAATAAGTATGTAAAAAGGCCGGGTATGCCTAGAAAAACAAGAACTGAAAGGCTCACCCTTTCAATGGAGGAAAACTTAAAGCGACGTTTTAATACGGTATGTACCTGGAAAGGTTTGAATATGAGCGATGTTACTCATGAGCTGATAACGCAATGGCTTGAAGAAAATACACCGCCTGGTCTTTTTGAGGACCCACAAGAGTCCTCACGCGAACCAAAGCGCAAACGTAGTGACGGCAAGCCAAAAAGCCAACCAGAAAACGAAACCTGAATCAGAAGGTCAATCCCAGCCGAAGCCTCGGAGCTTTATAAGCAAATATCCTCCAGCTACTTTTCCCGGAGACGATCCACTAAAGTGTTCATGAGGTGAGGCAAGCTGCCACTCCGGAACCGCTTGCTTAAACTGGTAGTACCAACCACCACTTAGCCGTTACTGACCGTTCTGTTGTCATCTCTATTTTCTTCTCCCCTGCTGCCATGATTGACGGCGATTCTCTGCGGGATAACTACTCTTCGAGTTCCCTTTCGGGGTACGCCTCACTCATTCAGGAGTATGCTGAACGGCTTCGCTGTGCTGGGGAACTTGAAGAGCAAATTCTCACGAACGTCGCGATTAAGATTCACCAGTATCTCCTAGAACAGCCCTTCTCCGATAAAGAGAACGACTTTCTTCAGCTTTCTGCTCAGGCAGAACTATCTCCTGAACTGATGGTAAGACTGAAACAATCTTTTCAAGGATACTTCAGCCAGGAGTTTTGGGAGAGTCAAGCTCAGTGGATTTTAGAAGCACTGGAGCAGTGGAGAAAAGATAAGTTTATCCCAGGCAACAACTACGAGCCTTCAATCACTGCTAACTCTCTCTTAACGGAACAAGAAGTCGCGATAGAAAAACAATTACAGAACTACTGCTGCTTATACAGCGCTGACGAATTACTACAGCATAGTAATGTTTATGACTTATCTAAAGAGGAGTTAGTTACTCTTTTTAACTACTACTCCCCATCAGTCATCACCGAACATCCATTATTTCTGGTTGAACCGATTGAAGCTATTCCCACCTGTCCTCCGTATAGAGCAGGTTTAGAATGCACCTATCGCTTGGATAAATGGGTTAACAACGAAAATAATTGGGCAGAATTCAAGTTGACGGATAAAAGTACTTATAAAAATAAAGTACAAGTATATATATCAGAACCAAATGGCATTGATTTTCTACCTTTAGCAACTGCTTTACAAGTTCTAGATGGATTGGGTCTTGAAGCAGCTAAGTTGCAGTTAGTTTTTGGAGCCTACTTAGCCAAACAAGAAAGACCATGGAAGGATGAAGTATTATTGCGAGGAACTGAGCTAATTGAACTATTGGGATGGGGAAAAAGAAAAGATCTAACTGAGTCTGATAAGCTTCAACAGATTGCTAATCTCGCTCATGGTATAGGACGGCTAGTCATGCAGTCTGAGTGGCAGATGAAAGTCGGGAATAAGTCGTATGACTTGAGCAGCACCTTAATTTCTCCTCTATGGTTCCTTTCAATAGAGGTAATCAGACAGCTAAATTGTTTGAAGTCTAAAAATGTCGAATATCGGGAAGTATACATTAAGTTAAGAGCAGGTGACTGGGCTTCTAAGTGGTTTAACAAAGCAGGCAATAAGGCAAAAGAAGCCCTTCATCAATTTGGTTATTTAGCCCAAGAAATTCTGAGGATCGACCCCTACCATGACGAACTAGCGCTCAAGCTAGCAATTCATCTCTCGATACTGAGTCGCATTCGCGCTAATAACAAAAATCCCTATCCATATTCTGTAAGTACGCTATTAAGAGCGGTAGAGATTGGAGCAAGGCTTAGGGACGCTTGTCAGGACAAACGCAAAGCCTATGAATTGAGACGGCGCTGGGATAAGGCTCTGAAAATGCTGATGGAACTGGGCTGGCAAATTGAATTTGACCAGGACTATCCCGAATGGTTAAGACCCTCCAATCAAGCTGAGAAACCGGAAGGATGGCAAAGCGTTAATGGAAAACGGGTAAAACTAATTGACCGCCTAATGGCAGCTCACTTATTTATCAAACCACCAAACATTGTTCAAGAAAAGCTCTTAAAAATTAATCAACGAAAAAAACCATTGCCAAAAAGATTGCCATCGGTCTCTAGGGGTCGCGTCACTGGCGAACAAATCCGAAAGGAAAGGGAAGCCAAGGAAGTAAGCCAAGCCGCACTGGCTCTGTGGATGGAGAAAACCCCGGCTTGGCTCTGTCAAATCGAGAAGGGGAGACGGAAGCTCAGTCCTAAAGATGCGAAGGAGCTACTGAAGGGTATTGATTTTCTGGCTCAATCGCAAACTTCAGAGTAGTCGTCTCATTAAGTAACCGTTCCGGTTGACCCGCTAAATTAACAGTCCTGTTAATTGTTAACAGGACTGTTAATGGCAAAAAAAATCCTGAATAAACTCCTCAAAGCTTTGCCAGAAAAGGATATAGCGATTAACAACTTTTCCCGAATCTCCTGACTAATACGCCCGAATCCCCCGACCAATATACCCGAATCCCCCGACCTACTATTTTTGAAACGTTTATCAGACAAACATTACAGCCCTCGTTTTTCCTCTGATCAGACTGATAAGGCTGATGCTTGTGCCAACCCCTGTTCAAAGACTCTGGCAAAATTAGCAACAAACCACTCTCGCCTTCGCTAGTTCGAGGCTTTGCGGCTACCCGACTAACCGCCAAGTCCTAAGTTAGGGTGCATTCTTACGCTGGACTCAGTACTGCTGAAGATGACTACCAGGAATCAAATCGTTATATCCCAGTACGCTGTTGCCGCTATCAAGATGGCAGTCGCTCGGTTAGGCACTACCAAGGCAAGAACCTATCTTCCCTCTATGGGACTCCCGGAAAAGAGTCGATTGTCTTTCGCCTACCACTATCTGGAGTTTTCCTCTGTTTTTCCAGAGGAAAACTCATTTCCGAAAATCCAACTTAACAACTAAAGCCCATAAAAGTGAAGCCGAAACCCAAGCCTTCCAAGCAACCGTCCTAGCTGTTTTCCAGTCCCGATTTTTTCGGTAGCGGTACTTAGCTTGTCGATACTATCGTACTCAAAAGGGAAGGAAAAAGCGATCGCGCTCCAGGCAGGACTCTAACTGTTTCAATTCTTACGTTCCTTGTTACTAATTCTCGGTCGTCATTGGAGCAAAAGCACTAATACTCCCTAGCAACAGAAAACGGTTAGACCGCTGTCTTGGAATTAAGCGTTTATCTGCTTTATAGGCATGGGTCAAGGCTCCTCTAAGGAGTCACCTACCAATGTCATACAAGAACTCAGAACGTGTTGGGGTAATTAATACCCCCAACAACCTTGCCCATGCCGAATATCAGGAACTAGCTTTAGGGAGCGCGATCGCACCTGAGTTAATTGCCCAAAACTTCTTCCACCTGGAAGGCAACGAACCCTACGAGCGACTATTCATCTCTGATAAAATTCCCCGGCTCAACACAGGACGAGTCTCTAGCGGCTTCCTCAAACGCTTCCGTCACGTCGAACAGGGCGGTTGGTGGTGTTCAGGACTAGATCCATTCGATAACTGGCGACCAATGGAATGGGGACGATTTAAACCCCTTTCCCCTCGCCTCGATTGGGAGTCGGGCAAGCTAATTAAGTACGAATCGCCACCAAAAACCCCAAACCGTGTCACCTACTTTGACGTTCCCCCAGACATTTGGGACAAAGTAGCTCAGCGATACAACATCAAACGCTATCACTCCCCTCTAGCCCTACGCCTCTGTGGCAGAAAGAAAGCTCCAAACTTCTGGGAATGGGTAAAGAGCCATCCAGAAATCCCCATCATCCTTGCCGAAGGTGAAAAAAAAGCGGCTTGCTTGCTCAGTCTAGGATTTGTGGCGATCGCGCTTCCTGGCATCTGGAACGGTCGCGTCGGCTTCAAAGACTTTGACGAAAGGTTACATCCCGATCTGCTCCCACTGGCACAGCCAGGACGACGATTCCAAATTTTGTTTGATCGCGAAACCAAGCTCAAGACCCGCTGGGCTGTCTACCAGGCTACCCAACGCACGGGCAAAGCCATCGAAGCCGTCGGGTGTGTCGGCGAAGTCGTCGTGCTGCCGGGACCTGAGAAAGGCGTTGATGATTTTGTTGTGGCGCGTGGCAATGATGCCAACTCACTTGTGAGTGCGATTGTCGCGGATGCTTATACACTTAGAGACTACCAGCGCTTTTACCGCCCACGAGTTAGGGGACTGAGCGACAAGTACAAGCCCCACGTTCGGGTTAACGTGAAATATCTCTCTCAAGCCGTCTCCCTGCCTTCTAGGGGTTTGGTTGTGCTATCGAGCGATATGGGAACTGGTAAAACCGAACTGTTGCGGCAGTGGCGGCAAGCTCACCCTCAAGCCAAATTTCTCAACAACGGGCATCGCGTCAACCTGCTTAAAAATCTCGCCCAAAGATTGGATACCGAGATGTATTCCGCCGTCAGTCAGGGAGAGTTAGTTAAAGCCAACGCCCTTTCAATTACCATTGATAGTCTCCACAAATTGCAGACCGACGCGCTGACTTACGGCTGTGTCTTCATCGATGAAGCCTGCCAGTACCTAACTCACCTGCTGCACAGCAAGACTTGCCAGGAGCATCGCGCTGAAATCTTAGAGGTGCTGGAATACCTTGTCTACAATGCTCCTTTGGTTGTCATTGCCGATGCTCACATGGATGACGTGACTGTAAACTTCTTCAGGGCAATGCGCTCAAAAGGGGAAGAGCCTTTCATCATCTTCAACTCTTGGAAGAATGGCGGAAGAACGATCTCTTGGTACGAAGGGAAGGATAGTAGCGCTCTAGTGGCGACTATTAGTGCGGCTCTCATGTCGGGACAGAAAATTCTGGTTGTCTCTGACTCTAAGCGCTTCATCAAGAAGCTTGAAGCGTTACTGAGTGTCTCTTTTCGCGTTGAAGAGTCGGATTCTCGCTCCTCCACTCCACTCCGGATTTGGTCGGTTCACTCAGAAAACTCCGGCAGCCAGGAAAATGTTGCGTTTATCACTGATATTACGAACGCGGTCAAAGACTTGGACGCTTTACTCGCCTCACCCAGTTTGGGAACTGGGGTGGATATTCCTGACTATCACTTCGATGCCGTGTTTGGCGCTTTCCACGGCGCTTCTCAAACAGCAACCGAGTGCGCTCAACAGCTTTACCGCTACCGCCCTATCGTACCGATACACGTTTGGGTAGCGCCTCGCCCTCCGTTTGGTTACGCGGACTCTAACGCTACCAAAATTAAGGAACACATCCTTCAGACCAATGAAATGACCGCGTTTTTGATTCGCATAGACAGAGAAACCGGGCGGCGTGGGGCGGAGAAGGACTGGGCGCTTGAGGCTTACTGCCAGATTAAAGCCGCTCGCAATCAATCGATTAACAACTTGCGCGATGATTTGCGAAGTCTTCTGGCTTCTATGGGCAATGAGATTATACCTTTGGGCAAGGAGAATGATGAAGCTGCCCATACCCGGTTGAAAGCAGCAGCTTTATCGCTTGCTGTTGCCCACAATCGGGCAGTTGTAGGGGCTAAGGATATTACGGCATCAGAGTACCGAGCCAGGGCAAGCAAGGATTATTTGAAGCCAGAAGAAGTATTTGAATGCGAGAAGTTCCGCCTTCGTGATGCTTACGGCTGTGAAGTTACTTCTGAGCTAGTGGCTCTAGATGATGGAGGACGGCTAATCAGTCGCCTTGTGCAGCTAGAAGCAATACTGACAGAACCGGATGGTACGATTACTAACCCAACAACGGGTAGAATTTACCCAGCCCCACCACAAAGGGTAGCCGAGCGAGACCTCACTGAACGAGAACTACTTCCCATCTGCACGGATTGGGGGAATTATTCGGCACGGTGGTTGGCGCGATTCAATTTGGGACTGCGCGATATTCTGCAACGTTTAATTGCAGGGGAGGGGATGAGCGCTACTGACCCGGAGTTGTCACGAATGAATGCGATCGCGCAAAAGTGTGCGATTCATATTAAAGCGATTCTCGGCTTTACCGTGCCACCAGGTTGCTCTCCGATGTGGCTCCTCGCGACCCTAGTCGCTCAACTGGGGCTAAAGCTCGTTTCTAGAAAAGAGGGCGCAAGGGGCAAGCAAGTCAGAATTTACGTCTTGGCTCCGGATGAAAGAGACTTTGCGCTAATGGTTCTTGCTCACCGAGAAGCCAAGCGTGTTGAGAAGTCCCGAATAGAGGAAGAAGTAAGAGAACGGCAGCGACGCTATCAAGCGGCAATGCAGTCCCGCTATGGTGTTGCGCCTCCATCACCGCCCGTATCCACCCCCCCCGATAATGGGTCTACTCAACCTTTACAGGGGGGGGTGCATACCGAAGCTAATCCTCTTTCTGCGGAGGCTGAACTATTGGCTGAGGTAGCTTGGCATAAAGAAGGTGGAGCGGAATCGGTAGCTGCTGTCATGGAAGTCTGGGATATATAACGGTGATGTCGTGCCATAAGACGGCTGTTGTACCAAAAACTTTAATACAAGAGGTTACAGGGACATAGAAAAAGTGACGGCTTTTTGGTTCTGGTAACTAAAGTGGTGTTCAGGGTGGCTTACAAAGCGCAATTTTCCGTGGACTGTGATGAAGTCCTCTTCTGAAAATGACACTTCCCTCCCCTAATTGAATGACTTGGATTGACTATCTCTACAACAGTCAGCTTTAAGCGATCGCTTTTGCCAGATGCTAGCGGTGTCTGAGCGTCAATCCACTTGGTTCTCCGAGACCCAAGTGTGGGGTTAGTTGCGAGGAGAACGGCGACACTAATGTCGTGTCTGCCCGGATGCGATCGCTTTTTCGGTTCAGCTCACTCTAGGAGCGTAAACTACAGCGGGTGCCCCGTCCCCCCGTGCCCTCCAAAGTCTACGTCATGCCGTCCGGGTCGCGCTCTCGGCTCCAAGTGGCGAAGCTTTCCTTACCCTGCTTGTGTTGCTTCTCTACAACTTTGTCCCGGCAGCTCGGGTGTTTGGCTAAGCCGAGCTGAGAAAGCTGTTTTAGGTGCGGGGGGTGGTTCGCTCTGCTATCTCTGTGCTATCAATACTGATTTCAGGAGGTTCTAGCGGCTCTGCAATCGAAGCGACATCACTACCGATATCTTTAAATCATGGGTCATCTCGATATCAGAGTGGCTATCAAAGAGTGTTTCTAACTCAGATATCGGAGTGACAGCATAACCGATATCGCCCAGACCCTCCACTTCGGATACTCTTGTACTTAGGTCTTGGATGGTTAATGCGATCGCTGCCATATCACTAGCAATCTCTTCATAAAAAAGCTCGATTAAGAGTTCCGTCACATACTCCATCACCACAAGTTGTTGCGTGTAGAGGCTAGAATGCTTTGCCAGCAGCGTAAGTGCAGCCTTCTCAATTAGCGATCAGTGTATAAGTTGATTTTCCTGACACCTATTAGGTAAGTAGAAGAGCGGACACACCACAAATGAGAATCCCAGGATAATGGCACAAGAACTCGGTACAGCTATTGCGATTTCCAATTTAGATCTGAGCAAGAGCAATCGTCGATCGCCCATTCCCGGTTTACCCGATTGGAGCAAGGCTGGCTATCGGGAAGGACAAGCTCTTCCATCGGACTCTGATATTGCCTACAGGATTACAGCGGATGAACTACGGGAAAAGTACAATGTCATCCCGAATAGCAGTGACAGCAGTGAAGGGCTACAAAAGGCTATCGATTTTGTTAAAGACAATTGGTCTCCAAAGGCTTCGTTTAACAGACTTTGTCTCATTGAATTGCCCTCAGGAACGATCAACATATCCAGACAAATTTATGTGGACGCTAATTATCTGATCATTCGCGGGCAAGGCAATAACCCTTCAAGCCCCACTTCGACCAAAATCGTCTTCCGTCCTGATGAAAACACCCGCTATGACAAACTCTCTGCGGATGGAACCCGATGGGACCAAGATCGAATGCGAATCGAAAATCAAAAGGATGGAAATGGAGGCTGGATCTGGCCTGGACGGGGAGCTTTCCGGGTACAGGTGCGCGACGTGCATGACCGCTATCAAGACGAGCACAAAAATGCCCCAGCTAACCGCAAGGATATCTATGAAGGGAGTGTTAACTTCCATTGGAGAGCAGGACTCGAAGTGCTGCAAACTAATAACTACGCTGCCGAGAGAGGGGACACGGTGATTCCCCTAGATAACTCCGGTCAGAACTCCGACAGGATGTCGAGCTTACAGAATGGAAAGTTTCTTTGGGTACAAGTCCCCATTACTGCGTGGATGTATAAGGCTTGGGGGGCTAAGGCGGGACACTACAAACACTTTTATATGTTTGACCAAGTTTTCAAAATAATAGCAGTGGACAAAGACAATAAGCGCGTGACTATTGACAAGCCGTTGGAATTTCATGTTTGGAAGAATAGTACTATTGACGGCTTTGAATTGATTGGTGATGGTAAGTCGTATGCCAGCAAAGTGACACCGCTCAATATGGTGGAGGGCGTTGGCTTTGAAAGATTTTACCTTACTCAGGATATGACAAATATCCCTAAGCTAGGTGGAGGGATGTATAACCTGAAACCGGAAGATGCGCTCCACAATTACGGTAATCTTGCGCCTGAATACGCTATGCATGGCATCGTGTTTAAGTGGGCTGCCAACTGCTGGGTTAGAAATATTCACACTTTTATGACAGGTTCTCACCCGATAGTCACCGAAGTGGCGAAGAACCTACAAATTCAAAATAATTTTCTGCAAGGAGCTTGGAATAAAGGCAAAGGTGGCAATGGATATCTCCGAGGTAGCCGTGTTTGGGATAGCCTCTACCACAACAATATCCTCCGCGACTTACGTCATTTCACTTTTCAGTGGTCGGCTTCAAATAATGTAGCAATCGGCAATGACCTCGATTGTGACCTCAATTTACATGGCGGCTGGGAGCGTCGCAATCTATTTGAACTGAACACCGTGCGGGTTCCTTATAAACATGCTCCTGGCGAGTGCACTGTTAACTGTGGTGGTGAAGGCGGCGAGCAAGACACAGGTCAGTGGTATCCCATCTGGTGGGGAGCTGGGGAGAAGGCATCCAAGTGGTCTGGAGCCACTGGACCGCAAAACGTGTTCTTCAACAATATCCTACAGAAACAACATAACGGGGATCAGCTAGGAGATGATGCCCCTTATGAGGATTATTCCCACTACTACATTTCAAACGGCAGCAAAGCTCACACTATCTTTCAGTTTGGTTGGGATCGGGACACGCCAAATGGGAGTAATTGGGAGCATTTGTCAAAAGGCGGCGTGAAAATCTCCGACTGGGCTGGGAATGAAACAGTAGACTTCTCGCTTGCTCCGCAGACAGGCATTAACGCACTACGAACTGATTCCAGCGTTTCGCTCTTCTTGAAAGAACACAGACCCAGCCAACCGAGGAATGAGAGGTATAACGAACGTTGTTATTTATGCACACACAATTCTTTTACCAATAAAGATGCTGATTGGATCTTGACATGTCAATCTATGTCAATTGCTAAGCAGCTTAAAGAAGGGGTTAGAGCGCTAATGCTTGATATATATTACAAGGAACCTAGTTCTATGGATGTGATGGGGGCGATTCCGGAGAAAGGAGTATATTTATTGCATGGAGCCGATGGGGTATGGGTGCGTGGAAGTACTTATACTGTACCTTCGCAAAGACTCTATCAAGCATTAAATGATGTAGTACTCTTTATCAAGAGCAATCCAGGACAAATAGTAACTATTTTTTTGGAAGATTACACTAACACTAATGAGCTAAAAGATGAACTTGAAAAAATCGAGGGACTCAAAGAGTTAATATACGATCCAGATAATGATGAGAAGTGGCGCGTAAAAGATAAGAAAGCATGGCCTCTCATATCCGATATGATCGAATGGAATAAGCGATTAGTTATTTTCAGCCAACCCAAAAACCACAATAACGAAGTAGAAAAATTTGGGGTAGCATTCCAGCAACATTACACAAAAGAAAATCACTGGAGTATTGGTTGGTTCGGGACCAAATCGGAATGCCCATCTAGGTGGGACAATGGCAAATACGTAGACGCTGATTATCCCAAATTGTTTGTCTTCAACCATTTCAGAGACCTGCCTGATTATACCAATGCCGTCAAGGATAATGACTATCAAGAAATAATTGAGAGAATAGATAACCAATGCAGTCCTTTAGTTAAACAGCTTCCAAATTTTGTTGCTGTTGACTTCTTTGAACTTCCTCTTAACGAAGCTAATGCACAAAATGCTGTTAATGAACTGAATAGGAGATGGGAAGATTTTAGTCAAAGCTGAGAGCAAATTCATCGAAAAATTCACGTTTGCACTCAGCTTATATGGACATCAAGGTGCTGTTTTAGGGGAAGCATTGTCAGTAAAACTGTTCCTATTAGAATTAAAGTCATATAGGCAATGCCCACTAAAGCCCTACGAAGGTTTTGAGAATTGAGAGCGAGGCAATCGCGCTATTCCCGACGACTTTTTCTGCTCAGGTGTCAGCGCCTTCAATATTGAAGGCTACGTGATGCCAACCTTTACCTCGCTCACTTCATCACCAATTGCTGCCACAATTCCAGTGGCTTCAACCCCAGGAATACAGGGAACGGGAATCGGTGAATTGGGGAAAATGCCTTTGCTACTCAAACCCCCTAAATCAAGATTTATACCCGGTTTTGGCGATTACTGAATTGGGCTTAGTCTTAACAATGGAAAAATTTTGGTCGTTAGTGAGGAGTCAGAAGGAACTGTCCCATTTTTGATGTCTGACTGCTCACTGCCTGTAGGTCTGTAATGACGAAAAATCGTTGTTCGGGATGGCGACTGTCCCATTTATGGTTCAAATTGGGACAGTTGAACTCATACTAGCGAACGTAGAATTGGAAATCAGGACACTCAAAAAAGCCTGAAGGGGTGACAAGAAAGCTGAAGACTTGATAAATCAAGCTTTCTACGCCATAAACCTACGAAAAGATCTCAGCTTATTGACAGGTTTGTTGCGAATGAGAGATTGAGTTTCTGCTCTTGATAATGATAATCATTCGCTAGGGGTGGGAGGGCGAGGTACACCTCGCCCTCCCCGATTGACTTTTTTTATCTTCAAAAAATGGCAGAATCAGAAATCCGCTTGAATCAGAGCCATCGCTCTCAAACCTCTTTGAAAAAACCTGCGCTTATTAGGTCGAATCATCATTAAATCCTTCACCCAATCGCTACATAATTCTAGGGCGGCAATCCACATCTGTCCGTATAAACCCACCCAAAAATTGCTATGCCGTCGTTGAAGTCTTTTCAATTCTTTTAAACGACCTATATATTTTTGCTGTCCTTTAGATTTAATGGATTGACCTTGTAATCCGGCACAAGTATAGGCAAGTGCTATTAAAAGTACTAAGTTGGTTAACCGCTCAACAGAAGCTTTTGAGTTTTCCAAGTTGTAACCCCCACTCTTACAATCACGGAACATAGCTTCAATCCCACTCCGCGCTTTATAAATCTTTAAAGCTGCCTCCAAACTCTTCAAGTTAGTCAGAATATACTATCCTTCATCCTGGCTTTTACCTCGATACTTTCGTTTCCAGTAAGCAGCTAAAGAAAACTGACCAAATCCCTTCTTTTTCGTGAAGTTGACCCCGGTGAAAAATAGCTTCATACCGGGAGCTAAGCCCAGCCCACTCAATTTTTGGTACTCTTGACCCTTGAGCTTAATATAATTCCCCTGCTTTTGGCGTAGTGCGAAGTATACCTTCTTCTGTTTGAGCCAATAAGCCAGCTCAACCGAGCGAAATTCCCTATCTCCAACGACGACAATTTCATAATTCTTGAGCAAGCGTAAAACGGGACGCAGTAGGGCTTGCTGAGTAGCTAAGTTGCTACTGCCATTGTGTGAGAGAAACTGCCAATAGATAGGCCAAGCTCGCTTATCCCAAATCACACTGACGACAAACAAATTATTTTGCTTCCATTGGGTTCTATCTAAGGGAACAATAACTTGAGTTCCGGGTTGGATTTGAGTTAAAAGAATACTCTTAATTAAAGGAAACCATAACAAAGGAATACTTAGCTGCGGTAAAACTAGAAATCTTTGTACATGGCGGCGACGGCTCTCATACAGGATGGGTGAGGGGAAACAGGCTGCTAATCTTTCAATTCGTACTTGTTTATGGAACTGCAACAGCCACACCAGCATTTCTAAGGTTAGCAGTTGAGATGCACTAAGTTGAGACTCCAGACAGTTGAGATACAATTCGGGAAGCATTTTTTGTTGAGCGGTCTTGTTGAAAATAAGGAACCGCTCTTTTTTACCATGAAAGTTAAAGCCGGATTTTAAAAAAGTATGGAGGGAAGGCACAGTATACTGTGCCTTCCCTCTCCTCCCGGAGTGATTATCATTATCGAGAATAGCTAGGTGAGATAGTTCTTTTCAATAAGCCTGTCAATAAGCTCCCATTTTTTTGTAGGTCAATGGGGTAAAAAGCTTGTTTCATATAGTCTTTAGCTTGCTTGTCACCCCTTCAGCAAAAAAGCCTTAATTTGTAAGCTTTTCAGCCTTAACGACCAAAATTTTTCCGTTGCTATAACTAAGCCAATTGGCGATCTAGGAAATTTTAAGCCGTCGCTTGTGTACTTTCGCGCTCTGATTGGCGTTTGTGTAGCAACTGACCCTTCGTCAACGACAACCTAGACCAGCTCGGCAGAAGTAACCCACCAGCCTAGACTGGGGTGAAAATTGGGGTAAACTGCCAATAACCAAATGCTCAAAAAACAAGCAAGTTGACAACTAGAGTCCATGCCCAGCCCCCAAGCGGAAAAAATAATCCTCTCCTCAAGACAACGAACCCTACTCAAACAGATAGTGCGTCGCTCTCGCGTTCCCTTATCGCCTGGTGAGGCGATCGCAGTTGCTCTTGTTGGCTGCCACTGGAGCGAGTAACAACCAGCTCGCTCAAGAGTTGCTTTTTCGTGTGGGGTCAAGTGCGCTTATGGCGAGAAAGATGGCTAGCGGCGACTCCTCAACTGGCAACTGTAGAAGCAGAAAATGGCAGTGACCGAGAGTTGATGGCGTTAATTAGCAGAGTTTTAAGCGATCGCGACCGGACTGGGACTACTAACTACTTCAGTACAGAGCAGGTCGTTCAAATTGTAGCTTAGAAAAGTGAAAGTCCTCAAGCATCGGGCTATCCTGTCAGTCATTGGACTCCAACTGAGTTAGCCGCTGAAGCAATAAAACGAGGGATTGTGGAGAAAATTTCACCCCGAAGTGTCGGTCGTTTTTTACGCATGAAGCTACTCTACAACCCCAGACGCTCGAAGACTCGCTAACGCTTCGCTATCGTCATCGGTATTGGCTCAATGCTAATCCTGACGACCCTGTTGAATTTAGACAACAAGTAACTTACATCTGTCAGCTACACCGAAAAGCCTTGGAATTATTGACGCAAGGCATTCATTTGGTCAGCACCGACGAGATGAGTGGCATCCAAGCCTTGGAAAGATTACATCCGGCTTTACCCATGCGACCAAAACAAGTCGAGCGTATAGAGTTCGAGTACATTCGACATGGCACTCAAACTCTGCTGGCTAATTGGCATATCGCCAAAGGTCAGCTAATTAACCCAACTATCGGTGCTACTCGTACAGAAGAAGATTTCAAAAACCATATTGCTCGAACTCTCGACACTGACCCGGAAGCTGGCTGGATTTTCATTGTTGACCAACTCAACATTCATCAATCCGAATCCTTGGTACGTCTGGTAGCAGAACGCTGCCGTATTGTGACTGATTTGGGAGTCAAGCAAAAAACAGGTATCCTCTTGTTCGTTGAAAACTCGAAAAGCTTTCTTATCTGACTCCAAGCATCGAATTCACTTTGTTTATATTCCCAAACATACATCTTGGCTCAATCAGATTGAATGTTGGTTTAGCATTTTGATGCGGCGCTTGCTTAAGCGAGGTAACTTTACCTCAACCCAAGACCTCAAGCAAAAAATTATTAACTTTATTGCTTATTACAATCGCACATTTGCTAAACCCTTTCAATGGAAGTTTGAGGGTTTCCCAGATGCAGGCTAGGCTGGTGGGTTATTTCTGCCGAGCTGGTCTAGTCATCTACGATGCCCAAAATATGTTTGGCAGGTGTTTCTAGCCTCTCGTTGCTCTAATGTCTGTGGGTTTTGCAACACTGGATGATATCGCAATTGGTTACAGGCAATTCCCAGCCAATCTTCCCATTTGGCTGACCACAAGCGTATCGTATTGTCATCACTGCCACTGGCAAGGATTTTGCCATTGGGGCTTATGGCAACAGATTGGACAGCAAGCGTATGACCAGAAAAAAGTTGCCCAATCGAGTTGCCTGAAGTGTCCCATAGGCGTACTGTTCTGTCCAAACTACCACTGATGATAGTTTTGCCATCGGGACTGAAGACAACAGCGCTGATAGCACGAGTATGACCTGAAAACGGTTGCCCAATTGGGTTGCCCAAAATGTTCCACAAGCGTACCGTTTTGTCGTCACTGCCGCTAACAATCATCTTGCCATCGGGACTGATGGCAACAGCTCTGACCGTACCTGTATGACCTTGTAAAGGTTGCCCAATTGGGTTGCCCAAAATGTTCCACAAGCGTACCGTTTTGTCGTCAC
>NZ_JCACKQ010000020.1:0-71919 GCF_059505465.1 Symplocastrum torsivum
TACGTTAGATTGGCTCTATTAATAGTAGCCTAACTTCCGCCGAAGTCTACTAGCCAGTTCCCTGGAATAGTAAGTGCGATCGCTAACTGCAACAAATGTTACGAAAAGCGATCGCCTTTTCTCCCTCTATCCTCTGAGTAAGACAAAAGCGAAGGGGTTGTTTTTTAACGATTTTATGAAGCACAAAATAAAATTATTGTCAAGCTTAGGATTTTGGGATTGTCCTGATAATTAGCGGCATTTCTGTATAAAGGGACAGCACGTTTGATTGGGAGAGTGTTTGTGCCCGCCAAGTCTGTCTCTAACTTTCATCATCGAGATTTATGTCCTAATCATAGGATTACCAAAAATGAAGCGGAACCTAAGCTAAGCGATTTGCCTAAAAAATCTGACAATCGGTTGGCTTCGTCGCTATGGCGCGTCCCTAGTGTTGCAATTTATACCCTGGCAGCCCTTGGAACTCAGGACTTAAGCCATCAAGCATTGGCGATAACCAATGCAGACATTACCGATGAGCCTCGAACTAAAGAGGCTGGTGATCTTGTTGCACCTGCGGCGAAGGAAGAAAAGGAAACAAAAGAAGCAACGCTTAAGCGATCGCGTTTGGCAATTGCTTCTCCAGAATCTGTAGCCGTACAGGAGTTTACACTGGAATCATCCCGCACCTCAGAATTGCCAGTTGCTCAGTCTGAAGGAGAAACTCCAAAAGTTGTTGAGCCATCTGTTCTTAGTCCCACATCTATAGCGAGAAACGCTGGAATTGCAGCGCCAGAAACCGAGGTGATGCTAGCACGGAAAGCAACCCCAGAAGAGCGATCGCTTCCATCACTGCCACCCTCTGCATCGCAGGTAGATTCAGCAACTCTGGGTGAAGTACAGAGCTACAGTGCGCGAGATTTATTGGAAGTTCCGTCTCCTGATCAGAATCCAATACGCATCCAAAACAGCTACAGTGTTGCCTCCCAAGAGACAGCCAATCCTCAAGCAACCGAAAAACTTGTAGCACAAGGAACATCAACAACGGCTAAACCCTGTGTTAAGAATGGAACACTCTTAGCACAAGCTATACCGACAGACAGAGAACCTTGTGTGGAAGTAGACGAGCTACAGAATCAGTTGCGTGAGTTGGAAAACCTAGAACTTGAGGGAGACTTCCGCGCTTCACCAGCACTGAGTATCGTCATTCCAACAGCGTTTGGTGCCGACAATAATACAGGATTTATCAGCGCTACCTATCAAAATCGAACCCGATATAGTGATGTTGCTGATGGGGCGCTGGGTGTAGGAATTGGTTTAGGGGATGCGCGTGAAGCAGTGGGTGTTGAGCTATCTTATGCGATCGCAAGTTTTGGCTCAAACCGCGACTTTGGTAGTGGCGGCTTTAATGTCAAAGTGCATCGTCAGTTGCCCAATGACTTCGCTGTCGCTGCTGGCTGGAATGGCTTTTTAAACATTGGCGATGATAATGACTTTGAAGACTCGATCTATGGAGTCGTTTCCAAAGTCATCCGGACACGAGACAACATCAACTTGCCCTTTAGCCGAGTCGCGATTACGGCGGGTGTCGGCACAGGACAGTTCCAACCTGAAGATGATGTCGCTGATGGTGACGGTATCAACGTTTTCGGCAACGTCGCTGTTCGTGTAGCTGAACCCGTGAGTGTAATTGCTGAATGGAGTGGGCAAGATTTAGGAGTGGGGGTTTCGATCGCACCCTTTAAAAACATCCCTCTCGTCATTACTCCTGCCGTCCGCGATCTTGCTGGTGCGGGAGATGGCCCTCGATTTGTCTTAGGCACTGGTTTTGCTTTCAAGTTTTAAGTAATAAGCGTGGTAGTGAGAGAGTTATGCATACAAGAAAATTAATCGGTTTGGTCATTAGTACATCACTCATTAGCAGTGGGTTAATTGCAGTTCCTGTCAGCGCTCAGCAGGCTCCTAACAACTCCGATATTACAGGAACCAATGTCTGGAATAATACTGCACCTATATTTGAGGGTGATGGTGAACTTGATCCAGAGATTCTCAACAATGCCCGGCGCCTTGACCAAGCACTAGAAAGAGCCTCTGAGAACTGCTGTAATGCCGCTGCACCTGAACCTGTTGGTCCGCGACGGTATGCGAGAAATCCAGGTAATAATGAGGTTTGTGTTAACCCAGAGTGTCAACGCCTGAGTGGCTTAGTAGAGGAAACCCAAGTCTTTCTCAATGATGTAAACCGCCAGGTAGAAGAGGTTAGAACCAATTCAGTGTCTCGTACCTGGTAGATTGTTGTTGCTGAAATTCTCTCTCCCTTGCTTCCCTGCTTGTTTTCAAGCTAGTGCAGTGTGGCGGAAATAACTATCCAGTTGAAAAAGGTTAAAAAGCTTACCTTACAAGCAATATTCATAAAACCCTTCTGCCTCCTGCCTCCTGCCTTCTGCCTTGATGCACTGCATTAAGGCAGAAGTTTCTGACCACTTCGCCCGATGATGGGGAGATAGGGGGAGGGGAAGATGAGAGATGTTTACGGGTCAGTTATTTCTGCCCCACTGCACTAGAGAATCGCCGCTTCATATTGCTTAAGGCAATTAGCGATCGCGTTCTAGACTGCTAAGTTGAGCTTTGATAGCGTAGAGATACCCTTGCTCATTGAGAATCTGTTCCGAGAGTCGCTTCGCCTGAACAGCACGCCGGACAACATCTAGTTCTAATCCCTCTCTCAAGAAACTATTCTGTTTTCTTGAGAGAGGGATTACACAACTATTCAAAACGCGGGGCTTATGGCGAACTTGCTAATTCGCGATCGCAAGTAACAAGCACGAGGTAGCCGAATGTGATTCAGTTCCGGTAACAAGTCACTGTGGCTCAAATCAATCACTTAAAATCGAAAGGTTACAATCGCCACATGGCTTGTTCAACTGATGCCACTTTTTTTCCTTCATTGGGATGAATCGCTGTCTAGTGGAACATCCTTCGCGCTCATCCGTGTAGCAGACTCTAAGTACATGAAGTCCCACTTTTGCAGCAAAGGACACGAAAATCCCTCTGGTAGTCGCTTTTGCGTCCAGTGTGGCGAACAGTTGTCCAATAGTGTTTTCCAAGGTATCTCACCTGGAATGATGTTAGGTGATCGCTACCGCATTGTTCGGGAGTTGGGACACGGCGGCTTTGGACGCACTTATATTGCAGAAGACCTCAATCGCTTCAATGAACCTTGTGTTCTAAAGGAGTTTGCCCCGCAAGTGCAAGGTACCTATGGCTTGCAAAAAGCCGCAGAACTTTTTGAGCGGGAAGCGGGTGTTCTCTACAAGCTACAACACCCGCAAATCCCCAAATTTCGAGAGTTGTTCCGCTTCAAGCAAGGGGACAAAGGACTCTTATTTTTGGTACAGGACTATGTTGTTGGTCAAACCTACTACGCCTTAATTGATGCTCGGAGGCGTCAGGGACTAAGGTTTAATGAAGCTGAGGTGACGCAGCTAATGCTCCAACTTCTGCCCGTTTTGGAGTACATCCACTCGCTAGGGGTGATTCATCGCGATATCTCTCCCGATAATCTGATTTTGCGAAGTACGGATGGGCTGCCAGTATTAATTGACTTTGGTGGTGTCAAGCAAGTAGCAGCAAGCGTTGCCTCGCAGTTTGTGGGGTTACAAGGGGCTAATGGAATGCCTGCAATTGCGACTCGCTTGGGTAAAGTTGGCTATGCGCCTCATGAGCAGATGCAAGCAGGAGTCGTTTCTCCCCACAGTGATTTGTATGCCCTCGCCGCAACCGTATTGGTGTTGCTCACACTCAAGGAACCCCAGCAGTTAATTAATCCGCAGACATTAACGTGGGATTGGCGGCACGAGGTCAACCTTAGCCCGATGCTTGGAAGTGTACTGGATCGAATGCTGCAATCCAGACCCGGAGATCGCTTTCAAACGGCGGCTCAAGTGCTGCAAGTGCTGAATGCACCGCTACCATCACCTCCGGTTGCCTATCCACCGACTCAGCCCCCACCAGTACCGCAAACACAAGCCACTGTAGCCTTTGCTCCTGCCCCAGCCCCTTGGAATCAACAGGGTTCTCCCCCGACGGTTGAGACACCAGTACCTAGTGCAAGTGGTAATCAGTCATCAGGCTGGTTAGGGAAAGTTTCGCTCGTGTTTGTTGCGATCGCAATTGCTGGTGGTGTTGGCTGGGGCGCTGGTAATTGGTGGATACAGTCCCAGACGCAACCGGATGATAGTCAGCGGCAACCAACAACGAGTAATCCTGTTGTCTCACCGGACAACGCTGAACCAGAACCCACGACAGAACTTTCCCCTGAAGAACAACGACGTAAGGAAGTATTGCAGCAGCGTCGTACTGCACTTGGCATTCGCTATGAGTTCTATGCAGATTTAGTGAATGAGGAGTTTTGGACACAGAACCCCGAAGAACGGGGACGGGTATTGGGCACAGAACCAGAAGATGCTCAGTTGCGATCCCAGTGGGATGCGATCGCGGCTAATTTATTAGGGCAGTTAGAGCGATATGAACTGAGTCCAGGGGTACGGCTGCAGTTAGGAGGCTATACAGAAGCGGATCGTGATCGCTGGAAAGCTGAAGCCAATCAACTGCACATTGGTAGCCGTACTCTTTATGACCTCACTGATGCCAAGTTCTTTCGAGCGTTCCCTGACCAACGGGGCAAGGATTTTCTCAAGCTTCCCATTGGTCAGGTGTGGCAAGCCACTGTTGCTGATACCCTTGAGACTATGAAATCGGGTGCTGCCTTTGAGCGCATTGTCTTTGACCCAGGAGCTTCTGGTACACAAGTCAGTGGTAACTTAAAACCCGGAGAAGGGAAAGCGTTTATTGCTAGTCTCTCAGAGGGTCAGGTTATGGAGGCGAATCTTACTACTGAAGAGAAAGCCTTATTCTCGCTCTACAGTCCCACTGGCAAAACAAAACTCCTAGAAGATTCAGGCGATCGCACTTGGTCAGGACAACTCCCAGAATCGGGCTTCTATGAATTTGTTGTTGTTAACGAGGGTGCAGCACCAGTGGATTATCAACTTGACCTCACCGTTGAAAATTCCGTACCACCTGAACCTTTACCACAAGGTTCAGCGGAGTAATTAAGTGCAGCACGACCCAAATAACTATCCAGTTAAAAAAGGTTAAAAAGCCTACTGTTCAAGCAATATTCCTTCTGCGATATTTGGCGACCTCCGCGCCAAATCCTCTGCCTTTTTGCACTAAGTTGTTAAGCTAATCGGTATTTCACACTTCCCCAACGAGATAATTCTGTGCCAACTCAGCAGGAGTCATTTGCTCATAGCGTTCAAACGGCTGATGAATCCAGGGATCATCCGGTAAATAATCGACGTAGTAATCAGGAGTAATCACTGAGCAATCTTTGTACCAGAGGACACCTGTACGAATCTCCTCAATTTCACCACTATAATTACGCTCTAACCAACGAATCGACTCTTGAAGACTGATGCCCGAATCAACTAAATCATCAACCAGTAGCACACGACTACCTAAATACTCAGTGGTCATTGCCAAGTGTCGAGAGAAGGTGATTGAGCCTCGAACTCGGTTTTCTGGCCCTGTATAAGAAGATGCTGAGAGAATGGCTAGCGGCTTGCGGTATAGTCGGCAGAGGATGTCGCCAATTCTTAACCCTCCCTTAGCGATGCAGACAATCTGGTTGAAATCCCAGTTAGCCTGATGGAGTTTGACAGCCAACTGTTCGATTTTTTGATGGTATTCTGACCAAGAAATGTAAAGGTCGGGCATAAGGAGCATCCAGAAAAGCGTCAATGAGAGTAAACAAAATATTACAACGCTTAACTTATATTCCTCTGCTTGGAGTAGAACCACTGCCAGAGGTTATGTTAGCGATGTGCGATTTTATGTTCTCGTTACTCCTAAAGATAAAGAAGCTGCAATGAGTGAGATTTCCCCTCCTGACCCTTCATCAAAAAAACTGAGTCTTAGCACCAAACTGGCTTATGGTGCTGGAGATATGGGTGCTGGAATTACTGCTACCCTCTTAGCCTTCTCCTTACTGATATTCCTCACGGATGTTGCCGGACTAAGCCCAGGATTGGCAGGGACAGTTCTGTTAATCGGTAAGGTTTGGGATGCGGTGAATGATCCAATAGTGGGAGTATTAAGCGATCGCACTCGTTCTCGCTGGGGACGGCGTCATTCGTGGATGATTTTTTCTGCCATTCCCTTTGGTGTTTTCTTCTTTCTTCAGTGGATTGTACCCTCGTTCAGCAGTAACCCAGAGGCAAACCAGTGGGCATTGTTCTGGTACTACGTGATTGTCAGTATTTTATTCAACATGGCGTTTACTGGTGTTAATCTCCCCTACACCGCCCTAACAGCCGAACTGACACCAGACTATAACGAACGCACAACCCTGACTAGTTTTCGCTTTGCTTTCTCCATTGGGGGTAGTCTTCTTTCACTTGCCCTCGGTCAAGTGATTTTTCAAATCATTCCCGATGGCAGACAACAATATCTAGTTTTGGCACTGATCTGTACAGTTCTCTCTGTGCTGCCGATGTACTGGTGTATTTGGGGAACCACTGACCCAACCGCAGGAGAGCCGTCTGTAGTCGAGGACAGCCAGCAAGCCGTTGATTCAGTTGAATCAATACCGTTTTTCGAGCAGTTAAAAATTGCCTTTAGCAATCGGCCGTTTATCTACGTCATCGGCATCTATCTATTTTCCTGGCTAGCGTTCCAGCTAACGGCTGCGATTATTCCTTACTTTCTAATTAACTGGATGCGCCAAGATTCTTACTTCGTTGCCGCATTGGTTGTTCAAGGGGTTGCACTAGTTATGCTGTTTGTTTGGAATGCTGTGAGTCGGCGCGTTGGGAAACGAGCCGTTTACTTTATGGGCATGAGCTTATGGATTTTAGCTCAAGGCGGACTGTTCTTTTTGCCACGAGATCAAGTGGCTCTGATGTATGTGCTGTTCGTCTTGGCAGGCTTTGGCATCGCTACGGCTTATCTAGTGCCTTGGTCAATGTTACCGGATGTCATTGAGTTGGATGAATTGAACACTGGACAAAGGCGTGAAGGGATTTTTTACGCATTTATGGTATTACTACAAAAAGTCGGTTTAGCGCTTGGTCTGTTCGTAGTTGGACAAGCCCTTGATATGGCAGGATTAATCCAATCTGAAGCGGGGCAACCCGTACCAGAGCAACCGAGTTCTGCACTGCTCGCTATCCGCCTAGTTGTTGGGCCACTACCTACGCTTTTCTTACTTTGTGGTCTAGTTCTCGCCTACTTCTATCCCCTCACTCGTGAAGTTCATGCTGAAATTCTCTTGAAGCTTAGGGAACGCAAGTTAGGGCTAGGAAGCGAAGAATAGTACCTTGCAAAACCTGAGATTGAGGAGTCGCTAGTGCAAGAAGGCTCTTATGCACAAGGCAGGAGGCAGAAGGCTTTTATGAATATTGCTTGTAAGATAAGCTTTTTAACCAATGTCCAACTGGATAGTTATTTCCGCCACACTGCGCTAGTTTGCTGAGTTCATCTTCCGGTTCCTCAAACGCCGTCTAAGTACACGAATGGTATGATTTTGACTGCCTTTCCATTACTACTGCTTTTGGATCTCTATGAGGATTGCTCAGATTGCTCCCCTTTGGGAACGTGTACCTCCTTTCCGTTACGGTGGAACTGAGTTAATTGTCAGTTTGTTGACAGAAGAATTAGTTCAACGGGGTCATGAAGTGACCTTATTTGCCTCTGGTGACTCCATCACAACCGCTCACTTAAAGTCAGTTCATGAACGGGCGCTGAGATTAGATGAAAACATTAAAGAGCCTGGACTTTATGAGCAAATGAGTCTGGCGCAAATCTACCACCAAGCGCATCATTTCGATATTATTCACTCCCACGTTGGTTATGCTGCTTTGCCTTATTGTGGCTTTGTAAAAACCCCTACAGTACACACAATGCATGGCATTTTCACCCCTGATAATGAGAAAATGTTCCGGCAATTTGCATGGCAACCCTATATCAGTATCAGTGAAGCTCAGCGGGAACCTAGGCTTGGCTTAAATTACATTCACACGGTCTACAACGGCATTGATCTAGAGGTCTATCCTTTTCAAGCAGAACCAGATAAACCTACTTATCTTGCTTTTGTCGGACGCCTTTCACCGGAAAAAGGACCAGAAGACGCGATTAAAATTGCTCGTGCTACTGGCTTACCTCTGAGAATGGCAGGTAAGGTTGACCCAGTAGACCGAGAGTACTATCACCAGAAGCTAAAACCACTGATTGATGGCGAACAAATTCAGTATTTGGGTGAAGTTTCTCACGAAGAGAAAGCGAATCTGCTTGGAGGGGCAACAGTTACCCTGTTTCCAATCACTTGGCGTGAACCGTTCGGTTTGGTGATGATTGAATCAATGGCGATGGGGACTCCCGTGGTTGGTATGGCGTTAGGTTCAGTTCCGGAAGTGATTGCTCATGGTAAGACTGGATATGTCTGCCACACCTTGGAAGAAATGATCCAAGCTGTTCCAGAGGCGATGAAACTAGACAGAAACGCTTGTCGAAACTACGTTTCACACCGCTTTAGCGTCAAGTCAATGGTCAATGAGTATGAACGGGCTTACAAAATGGTTCTGGGTGCAAATGCTTAGGGGGAAGCCATTTGTGTACAAATATTAAGTCTCGTCACAGACCTTATCTTTGCTCAGCCAGTCTTGCTAATTCGATTACATTTGTAACAGAGTAAGTCTGGACGAAAATATCGTACCAGTGAAAAGACAACTCCCTCGGCGCCTGTAGGCAATTGTCAACTGGCGAGTCTTTTCGTGGGCATCTACTATTGCTGAATGTCTCCACCATATCTTCACCTGCGTAGCGGCATCGGCGTCGGGAAACTGTCTCAACATTTCTGGATGAAAAAATGTCTGCCTTGTCAAGGACGTATCTTTAAAGTGTTTGTTAAAAGCGCTTTCGTCTCAATGAACAAGGTGTAAGTGTTGTCGCACTCTTAACGTTGACAACCGATAACGGTGCAACAAAGCCATAGCCTCAGACCACTCTACCTTTGACTGGAAAATTTGGTATGACGACGGATACGTTGAATTTAGATGGTAAAACATTTGTCCCCGCTGACCAACTTCCTATCCCGGAATGGCCTTGTGTTCTGAGTGAGCGTCCTCAACCAACGCTCACAGTTAAAGATAATGACTTGTTTCTGGTCACCGATACGCTTGGCAATATTGCTGGGTGTTTAGGAGATGACACGAACGCTAGCATGGGGCTATTCTGCTGCGATACACGGTTTCTCAGCCGCTTGGAGTTACAAATTAACGGACATTCGCCAGTGTTGCTTAGCAGCACGGCTGACAAAGGATTTGCTCTGTCTGTTCTGTGTACCAATCCCAGCATGGACGGAGGCTCACGATTAGAGGGAGGGGATAAATTAGAGCCAGATGAGGAACTAAACGATTCATCTGTTTTTGATTTTGCTCCCCTAAGAGCTGACACGGTTGGGATTCATCGAGAACTTGTCCTAAATGGGTCATTGTTTGAAGAAATCACCGTATCTAACTACAGCACCAGTCCGATTCGCTTTCAGCTCAGTTTGAGCTTTGATGCGGATTTTGTGGACTTGTTTGTAGTTCGGGGTTATGGTCGCAAACATAAAGGACAGCTTTTACGCGGTTTACACAAGGGGCAAGAGGAGTCTGGAGAAGAGTCTTACTTAAAGGCGATCGCATCTGAGTTGTCGCTCGCTTACAAAGGCTTAGATGGCGCTGTGATGGAATCTCGCATTGAGTTTGTTCATCGCCTCCCTGACTACTTGACGGGTTACACGGCGGTTTGGCAACTGGAGTTAGATACTCACGAGAAGCAAACACTAGGCTATCGGCTTCAGATGCTGACGAATAATCGCCCTACTTCTAGTGTCAGTGCGCCAGTAACCCTAATACAGGCAAAAGCCGCTGAGTTATTAGAACACCAAGAATGGCATCAACAGGTAACCCAGATTCGCTCGGACAAAAATACATTTAATCGAGTAATCGAGCGTGCTGAGCAGGATGTTTATCTACTACGGCAGTCCTTTGGCAAAGGAAAGGTACTCTCAGCAGGAGTCCCTTGGTTTTCCACGTTGTTCGGGCGTGACTCAATTATCGCCGCCTCGCAGATACTGATGCTCGATCCAACGATTGCTCGTGAAACTCTAACAATCTTGGCTGATTACCAAGGCAAGAATGAGGACGAGTGGCGCGATGAGCAACCCGGCAAGATTTTGCACGAGTTACGGATGGGTGAAATGGCACGTTGCCAAGAAATTCCTCATACTCCTTACTACGGCACCGTTGATGCTACACCCCTGTGGTTGATGCTCTACGCTGAATACTACGCTTGGACGCACGACACTGAAACCTTGGAGCGTCTGTGGAATAGTGCCCAACGCGCAATGGAGTGGATCGACCGTAGCTGTAGCAAGACAGGCTACCTCAGTTACGAGCGTCACTCAAAGCGAGGCTTAGCGAATCAGGGATGGAAGGACTCCGGAGATTGTATTGTCAATCGCAAGGGGCAGTTGGCAACGGGTGCGATCGCATTATGCGAAGTGCAAGCTTATGTCTATGCTGCCAAAATCCGTCTGAGTGAAATTGCCCGACTGAAGAAGCGGCTTGATTTGGCAGATCGATGGCAAGATGAGGCAAAAGACCTCAAGCGCCGATTCAACCAAGATTTCTGGATGGAAGAAGAGGATTTCTGTGCCTTGGCGCTGGATGGGGATGGGAATCCGGTAGACAGCATTACCTCTAACCCTGGTCACTGTCTCAATCTTGGTATCCTCTCACCCGAAAAAGCTTACAGTGTGGCGGAACGCTTACGTGCGCCGGATATGTTTAATGGCTGGGGGGTTCGTACCCTCAGTAGCTTGTCACCTGCGTACAATCCGATGGGGTATCATGTGGGTTCTGTTTGGCCTCATGATAATTCACTAATTGCGTTGGGGTTGCGATCGCTTGGGCTGATCGATCAGGCTCTGGAACTCTCGCAGGGGTTGTTTGATATGACCTTACAACAGCCCTACCTGCGTCCTCCAGAACTCTTCTGTGGCTATGAGCGTACTCCAGATAATGCTCCTGTGAAGTATCCTGTCGCCTGTTCTCCCCAAGCTTGGGCAACTGGTAGCATCTTCCAGTTGTTGCAAATGATGGTGAATTTGGTACCGGATGCTCGGAATAACTGTTTGCGGATTATTGACCCAGCTTTGCCAGCGTCGATTAATAGTTTGTCGCTGCACAATTTGAGAGTCGGTCCAACTCTACTGGATTTGGAATTCGAGCGTTCGGGTAATACGACGGCTTGCCGTGTTGCTAAGAAGCGGGGAAATCTTCGGGTTGTGATTGAAGCTTAAGTTGTTACCTAGAATTTACTCGTATGTTCTAAGTACCACTCGTCATTGATGAGGTTCGGAATGCGTCCCCTAGCTAAGCGATTACCTGTAGTTGTTGCCACTGTGAATTCCGAACCCCTTTTAGGGTGACCTGTACTCAGTTGGGGAACAAGAGATGAATATTGCACATCATGTTTAGCTAGACGAAAATTTCTGCTGGTGTTCGCTGATGTACTCACTTGGAAAGTGACGATAGTACGATGAGCGAATAGCCAACGACAAAGTAAAGTTTGCTCCTGAACTGAAATGCCAAAAAGACTATCCTTGAGCTTATCTGTGTTAACGAGTGTCATTTTGGCTGGGGTTCCTGCCCAAGCTGCGACACCAACAGCACCAACTGTTTCGCAGCAACAGCCGACCACCTCCCAAATTATTTCTCCAATTGCGGCTGAACAACAAGCCACGCCACAGGCAGCCTTGACTCTCGAAGATTTACCGCCTGGATTTACCGAACTGCCTCCAGAAGTGGCGACTATGATTGCCTCTCGGTTGGATGTTCTCAGGCAACAACTAGGACAAAATAGCCTACAACCCGAAAACTTCTTTGCTTTTGTCAATCAGCAAAACTTCCAAATCGTTTTGGGATTTACGGGGAAACTCCCGAATCAGTCGGAACAGGCGGGTTTCGATGCTAATCTGCAAGAGCAACAGAAGCCAGAAGTCCAGCAAATGATGCTAAGCCAGTTGCAGGAAAAGTTAAAAGACTTTGGGGGGCTGAAGGTAACTGAATATAAAGCGCTTCCAGAACTCAATAACCTAGCCAATGCTTCAACTGGATTAACAATGGCGATGGAGATGCAAGGTCAACCGCTACGTGTAGATGTTGCTGCGTTTCGCCGCAATAATGTGGGGGCGTTTACAGCAGTGATGTATCCTACCACTGGTGGACAACCAACGGCAGCAATTGGTGATGTGGCGCAAAAGCTCGATGCGCGAATTCTACAGTTGTCGGCTGATGCGAATCGTTCTCCCGTAGCAAAAGTTGGCAGTGCGGTTCAGCTTCGATGATTTAAGGGGAATGGTGCTGACTTACTCCCTTCCCGGTCTAAGATTACCTACTACCAGATGGCTCAAACCTTAATTTTGCGTGGAAATACAATAGGTATTCTTCTGGCGGGAAAGGAGTAAGCGAAAAATAGTCGTTGTAATTAAACCCGGATTGGGGGACGTTGCCCCCCAATCCCCCCACTGGGGGCAGATTGCCGCCCCCAGTCCCCCTGCACAAGGTGTTATCGGTACTAATGAGGGTGCAGTTTATCAAGGCGTGAGAGCTTACTACTTTTCAACAGTTTGATATTGCCGCACATAGGGAGCATAGGATTCAGACGAGTAACCCTTAATCCCATTAGCAACAACACCCAAAACAGGGGCACCGGAAATTTTCAAGCCTTCTAATGCTTTGTTGAGCAGTGAACGGTCAGTTTTCTCCAGTCCGACAACGAGAACGATGCCATCGGTATTTGCCGCTAGGATATTGCCATCTGCAAGTCCCAGCAGCGGTGGTGTGTCGTAAATCACCAAGTCGAAAAAGGCTTGGAATTGCTCCATCAGATACTGCATTTTATCTGAGGAGAGGAGTTTAATTGAGTCGGATGTGGCTTGACCTGCAGTCATGACAAAGAGGTTATCTTCAACAGATGAGTGTTGAATTGCATCATTCAAACTTAGATCTGTTGTAATCACATCAGTGAGTCCTCGATCGTTCGGTAAGCCGAGGCGGAGATGGAGTTGAGGACGACGCAAATCAGCATCAATGAGTAATACTCGCTGACCAATGGAAGCGGCTGTCTGTGCTAGGTGTACGGCAACCGTTGTCTTACCATCACTGCTGAGTGCTGAACCTATCACCAAAGAATGAATTGGTTTGCGGGCACTGAGAAGGCGAATGTTGGTGTAGAGAGAGCGGAACGCTTCTAAAAAGACAGTGGCTTGCTCGTCTGGGGCTTGCTTAGATACAGGTATCAAGGCAGGCGTACCAAGTTGCCCTAACAAGGCTGGGGGAAGTTTTTTGGCTTTTTTGTCAAGTTTTTTGAGTTCTCTGGCAAAGGGAATAACTCCCAATAACCGGAGTTTGGTAGCAGCTTTGATTTCATCGGGGGTGTGGAATACGGTGTGTAGGATTTCAACGATGAAACCAATGCCAATCCCCATCAGGATACTCAAAACACCTGCGATCGCAAGTTGCCGTTTTGTTTGTTTTGCAGAAGATGGGATGAATTCCCCTGCCTGATCACGCGGTAATTCTGGGGGTGCAATAACTTCCCAAGGAATCTCCCGCTGGGACGCATCTAGCCTCAAGGTTTCTTTTTTCTCTAAGAATTGCTTGAGGCTTTCTGTCGCTACTTGCAATTCCCGGTCTAAATCAGAGTACCTACGCAAAACTGTTGGGAAGACTCTAACTTTTTCGGTAACCTCAGCTTCAGCTTGGGCAAGATAGCGATCGCGTGCTTCTAATTCTTGAATTTGACCAGCAATATTGTCCAAACTCTTTTTTGCTTCTTGAGTTAATAGAGTCCGTAAATTTTGCTGTTTTTCCCGTAAATCTTGAATCGGTGGGCTATTTTCAAGAAACTGCGAAGATTGAAGGGCAATCTCCGTATCTACCTTCTGAAGCTCTGTGATCAGATTGCTGTAGGTGTCTGGCTTATTAGGATCGCTCGACAGAACGGAGACGATATTATCTTCACTAAGCTGTCTTTGTCGAGTCTCGTAGGCTGCTCTTGTCTGAACCAGTTCTGCTTGAAGATCAACGCGCTGTGCGCTCAGAGATCGAGCTTGCTCAGTTAAAGCTTCTCCTGTTGTACCTGGCTCATTTAAAGTGTACTGCTGACGTAGTTTTTGCAGTTCTCCTTGGAGTGTATCAACTTTCTTCTCTAGAGCTGGAAGTTGCTCGTCGATAAACTGAATTCCCTGACGTAGACTAGCTAGACGCTCATCCCTGCTATAGCTTAAGTACGTTTGTGCCAGTTTATCTAAGACAAACTCAATTTTCTCTGTATCTCTATCCTCATAGGTAACACCTAAAATTTTGGTGCCTTGCTGTTTGCCATCTTTTTCGTAACTGATGCGGGCAATCTCTAACTTACCCGTTACTGAATCGTAAGTAATATCTGGATACCGAGCTTGTAACTCTTTAATCACCGGAGTCATCAGCTTGGGACTTGTGAGGACCCGAATTTGAGTTTCATAATCTACTAAGTCAGAGTTTTCAATTCCTAACTTAGAGATTTCTGAAGCACCCATATTGTTACCGGTTTGAGCAAGTAACGAGAGCTTCGCTAGCCTCCCCTCTGCCGTGACGGGTTCTACCAAAACCCGAAATGAACCTTTGTAGGAGGGAGGAGTCTTTTTGGCATTCCAAATAATATAGCCGCCAGCTAACGTCCCTAAAGCCAGCGATGCTGCGAACATCACAGGTGCGCGACGACGAACTACCGCAAAAAGCCAAGCCAGATCCAGTGTATGTCCACTACTCTCTTCCGGCTCAGGCGCATGGCTTTGTGCTATGGGATCAGATAGCTTGCCACCCTGCCTCTGTGAAAACATTTGATAGTCGCGTTCGGTATCCATACTTTTTCACATTACTCCCGACAAAGTCGTGCGTTAATCATCGTCATCATCGTCATCCCTGTCTATAATTCCTAGCAGTTCGAGAAGTCCTGCGATTCGATCCGGAATCGAAAGCGCCGCAAGAACTGAGCCAGCGGGATTCAATAATAGTCCTAATGTATCTGTAAACCTAGTACTACTAGAGCGACCTACAACAATTATGTCGTTTTCACGTAGTATCGGATTAGTTTGCTCATTAACGTTTTGGGCAAAGTTAATGGGTACATCTTCTCTGATCACTGTACCATCAGGATTAAGACGAATCAGCTCTACAGTACTACGACGTGCTCGACTACCTCTAAATCCACCAGCGGTTAGCAAGGCTTGATTCAACGTTGTGTTTGGTGGAACCTGAATTGTACCTGGCTCTGCCACTTCCCCAACTACACTCACGTTAATTGTAGCGGGAGAAAAGCGAGCCGTTGCGACTTCAACGGCTTCGGCGGGGGTCACCTCTGTGGCTTTCGGAACAACAACGGTATCTCCTTCTTGCAAGATGGCATCTTGAGAGATATCTCCTGTTTGCAAGAGTTCCCAGAGGTTAACACTGATAATTTGCTCACCGCCCGTTTTGGTCAAGCGGCGAATTTCAACACGGCGAATATCGGCTTCAGGGAGGATTCCCTCAGCCTGTTGAATGGCAGTCGTTACGGTAGGTAAGCCGCCAGTAATGCCTGTCGAGTTATTGTTTTGAGTTGCAGTTCCCACCAGAATGTAGGAACCGGGACGCTTTACTTCACCGACAACGGCAACGGTGCGTGGCTTGTCCAAATCAGCGGCGAAGCTAACGGTGGCTAATTGGCGAGTGTCTTGGAGATTAACTGTGTTTAAGGTCGGAATAAAGATTGTATCGCCATCTCGTAAGGTCAAATCTTGAGTGCGATCACCCGTTTGCAAGAGTTGCTGGAAATTAACCGTAAAGACTTGGTCGGCACGGTTTCCAGACTGTCGGCGCTGGACTTGAACCTGACTAATATCAGCCGCTAGGGTGATTCCCCCAGCTTGCTGAATTGCCTCAGTTAAGGTTGGGTACTGAACACCCGGATTATCCCCAGCACCTCCGGTTAGGTTAATCGTGAAGGAACCTGGACGATTGACTTCTCCAGCAACAAAAACGTTGAGGGGACGAGGAGAAAGCAGTCTTACAGTAATAATGGGACGCTTAAGGAAAGCCGCGTATGCCGAGGAGATGACATTCGTTGCCTGTTCCAGCGTTAAGTTCTGAACAGAGATGCCGCCAATTAGGGGTAGATACAGTACACCATCAATCGGTACTTGATACTCGCCACTGTACTGAGTTACCTGGAAGACATCAATAAAAAGGCGATCGCCTCCCCCAATAACATAAGCTGTCTGAGGCTGTCCAACGCTGTTATTTAAGCGAGTTGGAATTTGCCCCTGCTGTAGTGTTGGTAACTGCGCGATCGCAGGTAATGGGCAAGACGCAGCCATGAAAACAAGTAGGGTCAGACCCGCAACAGGCTGTGTCATTGCTTCAAAGAAACCTGTATGCATACCCCTGACATCATTAGCGTGATTTTTTGACCTCTCTATTGTACCGATTGAGGTTCGATACTTAAGCGAAGAATAGAAAAGTAATTCTACATAATTTTGACAACAATGTCCGAAAAATAGAATGTTACTTTAGGAAGATGTTTGCTAATCACGATTGGTGAGTATATGTAGTCTAAAGTTACACTTCTGACAACCTTAAGCGTATCTAAGGACTAATTAACAATCCTCTTGTCCAACCATTCTTACTAAGTGAATAATTTAGCTGATAGTCTTTGCAATTTACCACTAGCACTATAGAACGTTAGTAGGAATACAATTAATTGCACCACTATACTGGGAGAAACAACAGACTTGATATCACTTATAGTTAGTCGTGTATCCAGAACAACACACTGAATTATTGGGAGAGAACAATGAGTAAGGCTCCGTTTCATGATGAATTTACCCTGTCAGAAACAGCCGTGGGGCTTGGGAAAAAAGCAATGGATTTAGGGCTGATTCCCAGTTTCGTTGTACGTTACTTCCCCGATAGCCAACAGTTCTACATTCCTAATGAAAATGAAAGTTCGCCTCTCACGCCAGAGGAGGCATATCTACGATTAAAGAAGTTAGTTGAACAATCTGGTCGATAACCTCTTTCTTTACAACAGCGTCAGAGTTGAGGCAACGTAACTTACGCTGAATAGTTAGACAAAATTAATCACAAGTCCAAATACTCTGACTTTGGAAAAAGGCTTTTTGGCTGTAGGCGATCGCTTTCCTTCGGGTAACCCATAGCTCTATACCCATTAGCCAGCTCTTCGAGGAAAGAGTGTCAGAATCTCAAGCCCTTGAACTGGCGTTACGGTGCGTAAGCCCTACAGAACTATACCCTTAGACAGATGGGCTTAAACTTGAGGAAGATAAATATAGGATAGGCTTATACCTTGAATTAGGCGAACTTGTCGGTGCAGTTTAAGAACCTCTCAATCAACTAAAGGAGTTAGTTGGTTGGGTTAAGTTGTTTTTGTGTAAAGTAACTTGCCTGCAGCAACGCTAGACTTTCAACCGGCTTTCATCGGCGTTGCAATTGTTTAGATAGGGATATGTTTGGAGAAAGTGGAGGGAGATACCACTTTTTCGGTAGCAGTAATCTTGTACTACGTGACTTGCAGTTGTGAATAAAACCATTAGTTCTGTACGTTCTCAACGTTCCAATCTCATTCTCTGTTGCTATTTCAATGCAACAAGCAATGTTCAAGTAGCAACTAGTAAAAAGCTACCTGATTGGTCGTTTGAGCAGGTTGTTTTTCCAGGACAACGGCTTTTGTTTGAGGCTCCATCAGATGCTTATCTGGAGATTCATTCAAGCCATATAGTAGATGTAGATAGTGTTCAGCAACTTTTGTCAATCAGATGCGATCGCTTGCGAGTTGATGATGGTCGTGAACAGGAAGAACCTATTCTCTATAAAGTCAAAGTCGCTAGGGACTAATAGGGTTTTAGAAGTTGTAGCTTAAGACAAGAGCGACTGGAAGTCGCGGCTAAACAAACGAAGTCCGCCTGCGCGGACTAATGAAAAATCAACAATTATTTAACCTGCGTAGGCAGGTGCGTGTTTGTGTAGCTGCGGTTTCTAACCGCCAAGCCTCTTAAGTTGACACTGATGAATTATTTGTGCCCCTACTGGCGAAAACCCAAGACTTCCTGTAGTTCTTGACTAAATCTGTCAAGTCACAGGCAGAGTGACTTTTATCAAATAGCTCAAGGGAAAGCCGCTCAAGTAAAGGACACTTGACAGTAGATCCATGGCGCTTGATTCTTAAGGGGTCAAATTATTAGATACTTTAGAGTGTGAAAGGGATACCTAAAAAATCCAGTAGCAACTCTAAAGATACGCTCGTATGCATATAAGTGAAATTACTCATCCGAATCAGCTGCACGGTCTGTCGATTCGTCAACTTGAGCAAATTGCCCGTCAAATTCGGGAGAAGCATCTCCAAACTGTCGCTACTAGTGGTGGTCACTTAGGGCCAGGGTTAGGTGTTGTGGAATTGACACTAGCCCTATATCAGACCCTCGACTTAGACCACGATAAGGTTGTCTGGGATGTCGGTCACCAAGCTTATCCCCACAAAATGATCACAGGTCGGTATGACCAATTCCACACGCTGCGGCAAAAGGATGGTATTGCGGGTTACCTGAAACGCTGCGAGAGCAAATTTGACCATTTTGGCGCAGGTCATGCTTCTACCAGTATTTCTGCGGCGCTGGGGATGGCGTTGGCACGAGACCTTAAGGGTGAGAACTTTAAAGTTGCGGCGGTTATTGGTGATGGGGCGCTTACAGGTGGCATGGCATTAGAAGCGATTAACCATGCTGGTCATTTACCCAATACCAAACTCCTAGTCGTTTTAAACGACAACGAGATGTCGATTTCGCCCAATGTTGGCGCAATTCCTCGCTATCTCAACAAAGTCCGGCTAAGTCCCCCGGTGCAATTTCTGGCTGATAATTTAGAAGAGCAGTTTAAGAATATTCCTTTTGTTGGCGAGTCACTAACTCCAGAAATGGAACGCATCAAGGAAGGAATGAAGCGCTTAGCTGTGCCTAAAGTAGGTGCGGTGTTTGAGGAGTTGGGCTTTACCTATATGGGGCCTGTGGATGGTCATAGTCTGGGCGACTTACTTTCTACATTTAAAGCGGCACACAAGCACGATGGTCCAGTGCTGGTGCATGTGGCGACGATGAAAGGGAAAGGATATGCGATCGCCGAAAAAGACCAAGTGGGCTACCATGCTCAAAGTCCTTTCAATCTCGCTACTGGCAAAGCGATTCCTTCTAATAAGCCTAAGCCACCTTCATACTCCAAAGTTTTTGCCCACACCTTAGTCAAACTCGCGGAGAACAATCCTAAAATCGTGGGCATTACGGCAGCTATGGCAACGGGTACAGGGTTAGACAAACTCGCCAGCAAACTGCCCAACCAATACATTGACGTTGGCATTGCGGAACAGCACGCTGTTACTCTCGCTGCTGGTTTGGCTTGCGAAGGGATGCGTCCTGTTGCCGTAATTTACTCTACCTTCCTGCAACGTGCCTACGACCAGATTGTTCACGACGTTTGTATTCAAAATCTGCCAGTCTTCTTCTGTCTTGATCGTGCTGGAATTGTGGGTGATGATGGCCCGACTCACCAAGGAATGTACGACATCGCTTACCTGCGCTGCCTACCCAATATTGTTGTGATGGCTCCCAAAGATGAAGCAGAATTGCAGCAAATGGTGGTTACAGGCGTTAACCATGATGGTCCGATCGCAATGCGCTATCCTCGCGGTAATGGCTATGGTGTTCCCCTAATGGAAGAAGGCTGGGAAGCCATTCCTATTGGTAAGGGTGAACTATTGCGGAGTGGTGACGATGTGCTACTGGTTGCTTATGGTTCAATGGTACATACCGCAATGCAAGCGGCTGAAATACTCAGTGAGCATGGTGTTGAAGCAACGGTAGTTAACGCCCGTTTTGTCAAGCCTCTCGATACGGACTTGATTGTGCCGTTGGCGAAGCGAATTGGTCGTGTAGTGACGCTAGAAGAAGGTTGCATCATGGGCGGTTTCGGTTCGGCTCTGACTGAAGCTTTAATGGAGCATGATGTTGTGGTGCCAGTGAAGCGCATTGGTGTTCCTGATCAATTAGTTGAACACGCTAAGCCAGATGAGGCTAAGTCCGAATTAGGTTTAACCGGTTCGCAAATCGCCGAACGAGTACGAGAGGCTTACTTTAGTGAGCAGCTATCGGTAGTTGGAGGTTAAGACAGGTTTTAAGACCAAGGGTGGCGCTTGCTACCGTCAGGCATTACCTACCAACTGCGCGGCTTACGCTGATGAGGTGGAATAGTTAGAGCAAGGCGATCGCTTTTTGAAGAGATAAGTAGGAAGGCGATCGCCCTTTCTTTGTGTTGGATTGGAAAGGGTGTTCCTGATATAGCTGTAGCCATAAAGGTTAGGACAAATTTAAGGGACCAAACAACCACGTACTTGTGATAAACATAAAAGCCTTCTGCCTTCGGCTTTCTGCATTAGTAATGGACTATTAGCCATTAGCTAAAGAGACGCTTCTCATCCGCACCCACGAGGAGATGCGGTTTTCTCAGCAGTTTTAATAAAATTTGAAAATATATAAATTTGTAAATCTGTATAAATTCGGGGAATAGGAGATCATGAAGATTCTGGTACTTGCCTGGGAATTTCCACCCCGTATTGTTGGGGGAATTGCTCGCCATGTGGCAGAGTTGTATCCAGAGTTAGTGAAACTAGGGCACTCGATTCATTTAATTACTGTCGAGTTTGGGGCAGCGCCTCTCTATGAAATAGTGGATGGGGTCTATATTCATCGGGTATCCGTAGCCCCCAGCCATGACTTCTTCCACTGGATTGTGAACTTAAACGAGAGCATGGGGCTTCATGGCGGTAAGCTGATTTTAGAGGAAGGTCCGTTTGATTTGATTCACGCCCATGATTGGCTAGTAGGGGATGCTGCGATCGCACTTAAGCATAACTTCAAAGTCCCACTCGTTGCGACGATCCACGCTACAGAATTTGGTCGTTACAACGGCATCCACACCAATACTCAGCACTACATCTGCGGTAAAGAAAAACTGCTTGCCTTCGATGCTTGGCGAGTGATTGTTTGCACTGACTACATGCGGCGGGAAGTCGAACGGGCATTAGAAACGCCTTGGGACAAAATTGATGTCGTCTACAACGGCATTCGACCCGAAAAGAAACACCGCGTTCCCAACTTTGATCATGGTAACTTTCGCCGTCGCTTTGCTGAAGATAGCGAGAAAATTGTCTATTATGTCGGTCGCATGACTTATGAAAAAGGTGTCTCTGTCCTGCTGAAGGCTGCCCCAAAAGTGCTGCAAGAAATAGGAGACTATGCCAAGTTTGTGATAATCGGCAGTGGTAACACTGACCACCTCAAGCGTCAAGCCTGGGATTTAGGCATTGGTCATAAATGTTATTTCACTGGCTTTATGTCTGATCTAGATCTAGATAGATTTCAGACTGTTGCCGATTGCGCGGTTTTCCCTAGTCTTTATGAACCCTTTGGAATTGTTGCTCTAGAAAGCTTCGCTGCCCGTGTCCCCGTGGTTGTCTCAGATACAGGTGGCTTGCCAGAAGTGGTAAGACACACCAAAACGGGTATTGTTACCTGGACAAACAACCCTGACTCCCTTGCCTGGGGTATTTTAGAAGTCTTGAAAAATCCTGGTTATGCCCAATGGCTGATTGATAATGCCTATGAAGATTTAGATCGCCGCTTTAGTTGGGCTAAGCTTGCCAAGCAAACTGAGGGAATTTATGGTCGAGTATTGCATGAGCGATCGCAAGTCACTTGGTTGTAAGTTTGAATCGCCCTCTAGCTGCATTAAACCAAGGATTGTTGAGTCGGTGACAAATCTAATTCAGCCAACAACTGCTCTTTCCAATACTGAAAACGAATATCCGTTCTCTTACGGGGACGGGGCAAATCTAGCTGAAATTCCCGATGAATGTGACCTGGATTACCTCGCATGACAATGATGCGATCGCTTAATACCAAAGCCTCTTCAATATCATGAGTCACAAGAATCAGCGTTGGTCGATCATACTCCCAAATCTGCAACAGATGCTCCTGTAACTTCATGCGTGTAAAGGCATCTAAGGCGCTAAAGGGTTCATCCAGTAATAAGAGCGAGGGTTTTGTGACTAAGGCGCGTGCGATCGCAACCCGTTGTGCCATCCCGCCCGAAAGTTCACGAGGTAGTAGCTGTGAAGATTCCGTCAATCCCACTTTTTCAAGAACATCACCCGTCAATTTTGCTTGCTCAGATTTGGGTAGATGACACAATCCAAACTTCACATTTTCTTGCACACTTAACCAAGGCATCAATCTCGCTTCTTGAAAAATGATGCCAATTTCTGGGTGAGGTGCTGTTATTAGTTGATTATGAATAAACACCGTTCCTGATGTTGGGAAATCTAAGCCTGAAATTATCCGAAGTAACGTACTTTTCCCACACCCACTTGTTCCAACCAAGCTAATAATTTCACCATAATTCACGGCTAAATTAATAGAATCTAAAGCCGTAAATCCATTATCAAATTCTTTGTTTACCCCTTCTATCTGTAGCATCCTCTTCCCTTTTATAATCGTGAGGCGTAAGCATCCTGCCAGTGTAGTAAGCGTTTTCCCACTGTCGCTAAGATGGCATCAGTTAATTTGCCAAAAATCGCAAAAAGCAGAATGCTAGCAATAATAACGGAGGGTCGCCCTGTGGCTTCGCCATCTACCAACAAAAACCCTAGTCCTTTACTTGCTCCCATAATTTCAGCGGCAACCACAAACATCCAACCCAGCCCCAAACCATTACGCAAACCAACAATGTAAGACGGTAGAGTTGCGGGTAAAAACACTCGTCGAATTAATTGAAAACCGTTAAGCCGATAAACCCGACCCACTTCAACTAACTTGCGATCGACTCCTTGAACTCCACTCATTAAATTCAGATAGACAGGAAAGAAAACACCTACGGCAATCAGCATTATCTTGGAAGTTTCATAAATCCCCAACCACAAGATAAACAAAGGAACCCAAGCCAATGAGGGAATATTCCGCAAAGCTTGGAGTAAGGGATCTAAAAGTTGGTGAATTAGCCGCGAATACCCTGTCAAAGCCCCCAAAATGGTCGCAAAAACACTACCAATCAAAAATCCTAAGAAAACTCGATAAAGGGTAATGCCAATATGCTCGAATAGTTCTCCACTCAATGCCAAATCTCCAATAGTTGCAATTACCGTTGAAGGCGCTGGCAGTAAGTTAGGAGGAAAAAAATTTACTTGGGCTAAAAATTCCCACAGTATTACTAAGACAGTTGGTAGAATTAGCCCCTTTGTCCAGTTTACTTTAGAACGCTTTTTCCGCTTCTGCTTGTTGCGATATTGCGGTAGCTCTGTGGTTGAAATAGAAGTAGTCTTGACTAAATGACCATTAGAGTGATTCAAAGGCTTGCTCATCTAAATTCTCTCTACTTCTTAGAAACCTTTTCAACAAACTGAGGGTCAATCAAGTCACCTAAAACTTGCCCAACATTCACGGAGTTTTTGATGACACCACTTTTGAGCAACACATCGCCTGCTGCATTAATTGCTGTCTCTTGTTCCTTACCAATTACTGAGTTAGAGAGGTCAGTACGTTCGAGTTGCTTAGCCGCAACCGCATCCGTCAATTTGGATTCTTTCACCAAGATTTGCTTCAATTCATCTGGATTATCGACAGACCACTTCCGGGCTTTTTCATAAACGGTTAATACCCGCTCCACGTAGCTAGGATACTCCTTAGCAAACTCTTCCCTTACATTCAAAACTCCATACGTGTTTAGATTAGCGTCACGGAAGAAGAGGCGCGAACCTTTTTCAAGTTCTGTTTGAGCCATTAAAGGGTCTAAGCCTCCCCAAGCATCAACATCCCCTTTCTCTAAAGCGGCTTTACCATCTTTGTGTTGCAGTGGAATTAGCTCAATATCTTTGACACTTAACCCAGCTTTATCCAAGGCTCTTAGTAAAAAAACATGAGGGTCAGTTCCTTGTGTTACAGCAACCCGCTTACCTTTCAAATCTTCAACTTTATTGATACTAGAATTAGCGGTAGTCACTAATGCTGTCCACTCTGGTTTGGAGTAAACATAAATAGATTTGATTGGGTTACCATTAGCTTTACCAATTAAAGCAGCAGCACCTGCTGTCGAACCAAAATCAATACTACGGCTATTGAGAAGTTGTAAAGCTTTATTACTACCTAAACTTAGAACCCATTCGACTTTTACTTGGTCTTTGGAAAATTCTTCTTCTAACCAACCTTTCTCTTTTAAAACCAGACTCACTGGGTTGTAATAGGCATAGTCAATTTTAATAGCGGCTGGCTTATTGGCTGTTTGATTAGAATCTTGTGTTTGATTTGAACTTGAATTGCTACAGCTACTTACAACCACTACCAGAGCCATTGCCAGGGCAGTAAGAATAAACCAAACTGGAATGCGAAGGCTTCCAAAAAAGCTAAAACTTCTTTTCTTAAGTTGTTTAATCATAACTTTTGTAGTTCCCTTAAAGTAAAAAGTTATTGAAGAGAAGAAGCAACGCGATTAGCGTTACTTAAAAGCTCGGCAATCAGACTTAGAGTGGAGTGGCTTTTAAAAGTATTACCGCTTACAAGGCTTTGCCAATTTCTGTTGCGTCTGGAACCTCAATTAATCGTCCAGTTTTAACGTCATAGAGGTAGCCGTAAATAGGAATTGAGCTAGGAACTAAGGGATGGGAGCGAATACGCTGTACATCTGCACAAACGCTTTTGGCTTGGTCACCAATCGTCAACCAATCAATAAATTCACCCTCAGTTGATCCTGAACCATCACTGGAGTCATGCCAACCGTTCTTATCGATTGATGCTGTCTTTAAGCTGCTTGCCAGCAAACCCCGCATAATCTGGTCTGTGAAGGTTTCCATCCCACAATCGGTGTGATGAATGACAAACCATTCTTTGGTACCGAGCAACTTGTAGGAAATGACTAGCGAGCGAATCGCATCATCGCTAGCACGTCCACCCGCATTACGAATCACATGAGCATCCCCTTCAGCGAGTCCCGCAAACTTAGCAGGGTCAAGACGGGCATCCATACAGGTGAGAATCGTAAAGTGTCGTCCGGGTGGCATTGGTAACTGCGCTTTTTCACCAAAGCTTTCAGCGTAAGCTTGATTTGCTGCTAAGACTTCTTCATGAACTGCGCTCATCTAAGCATGACCTCCTAACAAATCTGGCAACCAATTGGGATGAAGCAATACCAGCACTCCCCATACCAAAAAGACAACACCAATCACTGGGACAAGCTCACCTCCACGCTTCCACGTCCGCTCTAGTGTCATCACGGCTGTCAGGACAACCATCCAAGTGAAATGCCCGACTCCAACCGCAAACATCACCAGCATCAATGCCCAACAACAACCCAAACAATACAAACCGTGACGAGTGCCTAAGTTCCACGCGCCTTGTAACCCTCGCTGATAGTGGTGGGTGAGAAAACTTAAAGGGTGGCGACAGGCTTTTAAACATTGCTCTTTCAAGCCACTAAACTGAAATCCCCCAGCTAGCAGTAGGGTAGAACCCGCAATCATCCAAGGATGCTGATGTAGCCAAAACCAGTGATGCAGCAGCCAATGCAATCCCATATCTCCAACAAAGGCAACAATGGCAAATCCTGTCCAAATGGCTATATATGCACCCAAAAATGTCAGCAACACTAAGCGAGGCTGAGGTTGTTCGCGACTCGCTCTCACAAATAAACGCACCAGTGGTAAGGTACTTGGCAACATCATTGCAGTTGTCATGACCTGCCAAGCCGCTAGAAAAAGTAGTAACTTTAGTGGGAACGGTAAGGGATTATGCTCAATCAGTGCATTGTGGTGCAGAAGATGCTCTTGTCCTGTGGCAGCCGCTAGAAGTGTAAGAACCCAAGCCACGAGGATTACTCCCCAAAGGATTGCTACGTCATTGTTGAAAACATTGCTCAATGCTGGCAACCTTGAAGCAGGTTCCACCTCTGATGGTTTTCCTAACATGGTGCCTATTCCTCAAACTGGAATAGACCTTGGATTGCATTTCGACCGTTGTATTCCCAGGTGAGATTAAATTCTGGTATGTTTACCCGATGTACTGAGGCTTTTGCAATGTAGGCGGGAGAACCGGGAATCGTACTGAAGATGCTATCAATCATTTTGGTTGGCTTGCCGTCTGGTCCTCGATAGGGTTCCATTTCGCTCACTAAGACATCGCCAATTTTGATTGTCCCTCGTCCTTCTTGAATGTCGTACTCAATTGGGGCAATTCGCACATCTAGCACATCACTCACCAATTTTGCGACATCTGCGATCGCACCCTCTAATTCCCCATTGAAAACCTTTATCAACGCCTGTTGCTGTTCTGGTGTTCCCTTAGCATCCACATAAACAACAGCACGCCAGTTCCCAGCCAAGACATTCCCTGGAATGTAGACAATCTTGACCAAGGTTAACCCCGACACATCAATTCCCAAAATCTCGCCTTTCTCAACGTGGTAGGCGACAAAGCTATCACAAGCGCCTCCATCTGGATCATCCCCAATCCAACAGGGACAGGGAGCATTACAAGAGCAAGCTTCCAGAATTTGCCCTTCTAACTTATAAGTTTTGGTTGCCGTTGCCATTTTTGCTACTCCCTCAGTGAGCAATACAAGTGTGCATGGAAAACCCTTGGGTACCGCCACAGCAGACCCCTTAGACCAATAAAACTGGAATTTATCCACAAACCCCAGTAATTCGATCGAGTTAGCGTATTTTAAATTGGTTAAAGGAGTATTGCACAACCTGCGGCTAATTCGCAAGGGGAGTTATAGCAAAAGGCAGAGGGCAGAAGGGATGCATATTGACGGGTCTTGATTTCAGTATTTGGCGAGAGTTAGGAGTCGCCAATGCAACTGCTATATTTGGATGTTTTAGCGAAAGCGAACTCGCTGCAACTCTCACTAAGGTCTTCCCAGACGCGATCGCTTTGCTGGAAGTTTTATTAATTAAGCTAGAAAGATTGACAAAAAGTATTAATTAGTACCAAGGGTTAAGGTAGTAAATTTCCCTTAAGGTCGATAAGTAATTGCAGTTAACTATCAAGAATTAATCGCATTAGCAGTACAATACACCGAGGTAGATGACTGTATCAGCATCTACTCAGTAAGACAGTTAAACACGAGAAAACCTTATTGATGATGAAAATCACTAGACGCTTCTTACTAGCGACAATCACAGCGTTGATTGCCGTGGTAGTAGGGCACTTTAGTCATCCAAGTCCCGTAGTCGCTCAGCAACCTGTCATCAACCTTTATTCGGCACGTCACTACGACACGGATAATGCGTTGTACGAAAGCTTTACCCAAAAGACAGGCATTAAAGTCAATCTGGTGGAAGCGGAAGCCGATCAATTAATTGAACGGATCAAAAGCGAAGGCGCAAACAGTCCGGCGGACGTGTTCATCACGGTTGATGCGGGGCGTCTCTGGCGGGCGAAGGAAGAAGGTATCTTGCAGCCTATTTCTTCGCAAGTGCTGAACTCGGCTGTTCCGGCGAGCCTTCGCGACCCTGATGGCTCCTGGTATGGACTCTCGAAGCGGGCGCGTGTCATTATGTACAACAAAGACAGAGTTAACCCGTCACAGCTATCAACCTACGAGGCATTGACTGAGCCACAGTGGAAGGGCAAAATCCTAGTACGCTCGTCTAGCAATATTTACAACCAATCACTTGTTGGTTCAATGATTGAGTCTTTGGGTGCTCAGCCAACTGAACAATGGGCCCGTGGGATGGTCGCCAACTTCGCAAGACCACCAGAAGGCAATGATACGGCTCAAATTAAAGCCGTGGCGGATGGCGTTGGCGATATTGCGATCGCAAATACCTACTACCTCGCTCGTCTGATGAAATCAGATGATGCTGCGGAGAAGGCGGCTGCCGAAAAAATTGGTGTGTTCTTCCCCAATCAACGCGATCGCGGCACCCACGTCAATATCAGTGGTGGTGGTGTGGTGAAGACTGCCCCTAACAAGGAAGGCGCAATTAAGTTCTTAGAACATCTAGTCAGTCCAGAAGTTCAAGAAATGTTTGCCAAAGGTAATAACGAATACCCAGTTGTAGAAGGTGTTCCTGTAGACCCTGTTATCGACGCTTTTGGTAAGTTCAAATCGGATGCAACCAATGCAGCCACTTTTGGCAAGAATAATCCAGAAGCACTCCAACTAATGGATCGCGCTGGTTGGAAGTAGAGACGTTGCGGCAAAACATCTCTACTGTTTCAGGCAAATAAGGCGTACCTCTAAAGGGGTGCGCCACTTTCATGGGCATTACTGGCTGACAGCTTCTTGAATGATTCCTCAGTGCTATCCTCAAATAATGACGGATGGCAACTCAGAGTAGAGGGAGGATGAGGTGAAATGACTGCCACTACACTTCAAATTGCCCATTTTTCCATTTGTTCAGCTTGTTCGAGAGCTTTTCTAGCGGCTTTGATTTTCATTAATCTTTGAATGGCGGGAGAAGGGTTGCGGCGTTGTTCTTCTCGCATTTTTCGCCCCCACTCCAGCCAGTCTGCGATGTATTTGCTCACCGCTTCTTTGTTGTGCAGGTAATAGAGAATAGTGGCATAGACTTGTTCTAAAGTGAGGGATGTGTAAATGTTGGCAATTTCTTCAGGAGTTCGGGCGCGATAGATGTATTCGTACAAAATAGTTTCTATGCCGATGCGCGAACCTTTGAGTCGGATGTCGTTGGGGGCGAGAAAGTTGAAATAGTCTTCTAATTGCATAGGTTTATTCTTCGTTTTTATAATAAGGTTACAGAAATTTTAAGGCTCTTCAACTTTTTTGAATTCAGCTTGTCTCATTTGCGTGGTGAACCGTGGCAGCGTTATTTTTTAACTGAGCCATCAGGCATAATTGCCCCACTAAGATTCGCTCCATCAAGCTTTGCCCCTTCAATTTTTGCCTCACTTAGGTCAGCATCCTTCAGATTGGCATTATTGAGAATAGAACCACTTAAATCAGCACCTCTCAGGTAAGCCTTACTAAGATTTGCCCCAGTAAGATTTGCCCCAGTGAGATTTGCTGATGCTAAGCCTGCGCCACTGAGGTTAGCACCACTGAGGTCAGCACCATCAAGCTTGGCGCTATCTAAAAAAGCACCACTGAGATTTGCGTTGTTGAGCTTTGCACTACTGAGATTGGTGTTGTTAAGCTTTGCACTGCTGAGATCAGCACTAACTAGGTCAGCACTATTAAGGTCAGCCTCATTAATTTCACAACCTGGACAACTTTTTGTTTCTTTTAATCGTGCTGTGGATTTTTCCAGTTCGCTTCCTTGTCCTCCACAGCTTGCAAGAGTGAGGAACAAAAGTAATAGATAAAAGTGGTTTCGTTTCATGATTCAGCTATTGGTTTGATGAGTTCGAGATTCAGCAATTCTCAAACTTAAAAGAATGACCGGAATAATCCCGACAACAACGATCGCTAATGCTGGTCCTGCTGCTTCGGTCAGTCGCTCATCGGACGCTAAATTGTAGACTCGCACGGCTAACGTGTCAAAGTTGAAGGGTCGAATAATTAAGGTTGCTGGTAACTCCTTCATCACATCCACAAAAACCAGCATTGCTGCTGTTAGCAATCCACCCCACATCATTGGTGTATGCACTTTAACCAAGGTACTTGCAGGACTGTGACCCAGCGATCTCGCGGCATCATCCAAACTCGGCTTGATTTTTCCAAGACTTGCCTCAACGGTGCTGAAGGAGACGGCGAGGAAACGTACTAGATAAGCAAACACCAAAGCAGTAATAGTACCGCTTAGGAGTAAGCCTGTTGAGATTCCAAAATTTGCCCGCATCCAAGCGTCGATCGCATTATCAAGTTTCCCAATTGGAATGAGGATGCCAACCGCAATCACCGAACCCGGAATAGCATAACCCATTGAGGCAATCCGGGCAGCAAACCGCATCGCCATATTAGACCGCAGTCGTAACCCGTAGGCAATTACAATCGCGATCGCAACTCCTAACCCAGCAGTAATAACCGCAAGAATGAAACTATTTCGAGCAAAGCCCCAAAAACGGTCATCCAAAGTAGTCGAGGCATTCTTGAGAGTCATTTCTAGTAAGATGGCAGCAGGTAGCCCAAAGCCAAGACTCACTGGCACCAAGCAAGCAAAGCCCGCAGCGATAGCCCGTATTCCCCGTAGTTGGTAGCTTGGTAGTTGGCGGTAACGGCTGGTGGATTGATAGTAGCGACGCTGACGACGTGACCAACGCTCAAGCAAAATTAGCCAGAGGATAAATAACAAGAGAAAGGCTGCCAGTTGTGCAGCGGCTTCTCGTTCACCCATCCCAAACCAAGTGCGGTAGATACCAGTGGTAAAGGTATCAACGCCGAAATACTGCACCGTCCCAAAGTCATTTAGGGTTTCCATTAGCGCCAGCGCCAAACCGGCCATAATTGCCGGACGTGCCAGGGGTAAGGCAACGGTTGCAAAACTGCGCCAAGGGCCACAGCCGAGGCTTCGACTCGCTTCTAAGGTACAGACTGACTGCTCTAAAAAGGCAACACGCGCCAGCAGATAGACATAGGGATACAGTACCAAGGTCAGCATCGCGATCGCACCCCCGACCGAGCGAATATTCGGAAACCAGTAGTCTCCATAACTCCAACCGAACAAACTACGCAGCGCTGTCTGCACTGGTCCAGAGAATTCTAAAAAGTCTGTGTAGGTGTAAGCCAGAACATAGGCAGGTGCAGCGAGGGGAAGTAATAGCGCCCATTCAAATAGGCGACTTCCAGGGTATCGGCACATGGTTACCAACCAGGCTGTTCCTACACCAATGACTAAAACACCGCATCCGACACCAATCATCAACCAGAGTGAGTTGAGAATGTAACGTGCTAATACTGTCTGGGCTAAGTGCTGCCAAATCTCCCTAGAGTCAACAAAGATGTTGCTCAAGACAAATAGTACGGGTGTTGAGATGAGAAATGCGATCGCGATAACCAGAACAGTCCAACCATTAGGACGCACAACTTGCCCCACCAACTGACGTGCGAGATTTACAGGGGCGGTAGAGGCTGGATATCGAGTGGGTTTTTCCATGACTATTCAGCCCTGTAATTGGAGATGAGGGTGCTTTGGCACCCACTCCAAGGCTATCTATAAAATCTTTATGAGAATTTCTTTCAAAAACCACTTTACTATAGAGCGCTTTTTATCTGGAAACTCAGGGATAGCGATCGCGTTTTCTTGGCTATCAGTACCTCATCGCAGGGCAAAACTACTTAGCATTCCTTCTCCCTAGGGATAGATCCTCACAACGGTTGATGCCTTTGGTAGTAGCTCTAGAGGAAGATAGTGTTGCTCATCCCGTTCTTTCTAGGCACCTCCTTTAAGGAGTAAGCAGCAATGAAATCAGTAATTGGTCGCATTAGTGTGTTGCTAGCCGTCCTACATCTTGCCGGAAACGTTAATACAGAATCAGTACGGGCACAAACACTTATCTCAACTCCCAACAAGGTTGGTAATCGTTCTCTTGCTCAAAGTCCTACCCTTCTTGCACAAGCGGCTCAGACCTCCGATATACAAAGGACTCTTGACCGAGGAAAAATTGCTGAGGCGGTACTCCTCATTGAACACAACTGGGTAAAAAAATTTGAAGCTTATTTTGGGAGAAACTTTCCCAACCACCCCAGGACAGTCGAGCAAGCCGCAGATACTCTAAGCAAAATTGCAACTCAAACTGGAAAAAAACCTGCCCTCATCTACATCGTTCCTCAACCGCAACACCTGGAACTTGTATTAGTTACTCCAGAGGGCGAACCCATTCACCAGCGCATCTCGGCAGCGAACAAGGAAGCATTACTTCAGCAAGTGCAAGAGTTTACAAACTCGATTGTAAGCCCTGCTCGGAGGAAGACGAACCGCTATCTTGCACCTGCCCAGCAACTCTATCAGTGGATGATTGCTCCCCTAGAGGCAGAACTCGAAGCTCAAAACATAGATACGCTACTCTTCTGCCTAGGACCGGGATTGCGTACTATGCCAGTGGCAGCTTTACATGATGGGCAACAGTTTCTGGTGGAGAAGTATAGCTTTGCCCGTATTCCTGCCTTTAACCTGATCGATACAAACTACGCTCATCTAGAAAATTCTCAAGTTCTAGCAATGGGTGCATCAGAATTTAGGGAGGAAGCCTCCTTACCCGCTGTACCTGTCGAGTTATCGACTATCACGAACAAGCTATGGCAGGGTGAATTCTTCCTCAACCAAGAATTCACGCTGGCTAATCTAGAGTTGCAACGCCAACAACAGCCCTTCAAAATTATTCACCTAGCGACTCATGCCTCTTTTGAGTCTGGAGTACCGAGTAACTCCTACGTTCAGTTTTGGGACAAAAAGCTGACACTTGAGCAGATGAAGCAGTTGCAGTGGAACAACCCATCTGTAGAGTTGTTAGTGCTGAGTGCTTGTAAAACGGCGATAGGAGATGAACAAGCTGAATTAGGCTTTGCTGGGTTAGCGGTTCAGACAAGTGTAAAATCAGCGATCGCAAGTTTGTGGAATGTCAGCGATGAAGGAACTTTAGCGCTGATGACAGAATTTTATCGGGATTTGAAAACAGCACCCATTAAAGCCGAAGCCCTCCGCCAAGCTCAGCTTGCGCTTCTCAACGGGCAAGTGAGCCTGATAGATGGTCAGTTAAACAGTTCTGGAGGACGTATTCCTCTACCACCAGCACTAGCAAAAATTGAGAACCAGAACTTTTCGCACCCCTACTACTGGGCGGCTTTTACAGTAGTTGGTAGTCCTTGGTAGAGAAAGGTTTATTGTCCGAAATAAACTCGTGCATCCATCCCAACTGACCGGAAATAACTACTCCATCGGTCGGCATCTCCCCGTTCGCCAAATGGTCCAACGGCAACGTGTGGCCCCCTTGGGGATTCTCGTTGTGTGACTGCACCTCGTCTAATACCCAACTGAACAACTTGAGCAGCAATATCTGGTAATTCCCGTGCGTCTCCGGGAATGACAACGAAATATGACTGATCTAGGCGACGTTCCCGTGTGTTGCGATCGCTAATTTGTCTTCCTGGATTCACTGCACCAGTACCAGCAGTAATCGGGGTAACTCGCGCCCGAAACCCTTGAGATTCCAACTCACGGACACGAGACTGGGCATTAAATTCATCAGCGAATACCCCAGCTTGAATGATGCCCTCATCCTGTCGAACAAAGGCATCCGGTTCAATGCGTTGAACTTGTGATAAAAGCAAAGGACTATCCCCAAAAATATCAACTCGATAGAGACTTAACGTCGAGGTTGGTGTTCTAGATGGAATCGGTCGGTTAGGTGCGCGAAAATCTAACTCACGTTCCGGACGCGCATCCGGAAAAGCTGGAGGGGAACTCGGCGTATTAAATGATGGAATGGGTGAAGAGCTTGGTGGCGGTAACTCATCAAAGATTCGAGGGTCTGGCAGACGTTGCTGGGCAGCCGTGGTCGATTGAAAAGCGATAAGCCAACTTCCAACCAGTAAAATCGGCAACCCTGAAACTAAAGTGTTTGTTAATGTTGAACGCCTCAATTTTGAACTCCTTTCAATGCGTGACTTTTAACTTTTGACTTGCTTAACACGTCTATACTTTGTGGATGTTAGCCTAGAAGAGGCAGTATGTTTCAAACGTGTTACGTTTAGATTTCATGAATAGAGTCGTTGTCGGCCTCTCTGGTGGCGTTGATAGTTCCGTTGCTGCCGCCACCCTGCATCATCAAGGATACGAAGTTGTTGGTCTGACCCTTTGGTTAATGAAAGGAAAGGGTCAGTGTTGCTCTGAGGGGATGGTCGATGCAGCGTTTATTTGTGAACAACTCGGCGTTCCCCATCATATTGTTGATAGTCGTGAGGTCTTTCAGCATCATATTATTGATTATTTGGTTACGGGTTATGAAGCAGGAATTACACCATTGCCTTGCTCTGCGTGCAACAAGACGGTGAAGTTTGGGCCAATGATTAAGTATGCCCGTGAGCAATTAGGGATTGACAAGATTGCTACAGGTCACTATGCCCGGATTACTTATGATGCGGCAAGCGATCGCTATCAATTGCGTAGGGCAGTGGACTTGACAAAAGACCAGTCTTACTTTCTATATGACTTGACGCAAGACTTACTCGCTGGCTCAATATTTCCCTTGGGAGAACTCAAGAAAACCGAAACGCGACAGCTAGCAGCCGAGTACAAGCTCAAGACAGCAGATAAGCCAGAAAGTCAAGACTTGTGCTTAGTAGAGTCGCACGGTTCAATGCGGACATTTCTGGACAAGTATATTTCCCAAACCACAGGTGATATTGTTGATGCGGACGGGAAGGTCTTGGGTCAGCATCAAGGCATTCACCACTATACAATTGGGCAGCGTAAGGGCTTAGGAATTGCTGCTGCTGAACCTTTGTATGTGATTGGGTTGGATGCCGGACGCAATCGGGTTATAGTAGGCGATCGCACTTGTGCTACTCAGTCAGAATGTACAGTAGGACGAGTCAACTGGGTATCGATTAGTGCACCTACGGCTCCCATCCGTGCCTCTGCACAAATCCGCTACCGTTCTCCGGCTGTTCCTGCCAATGTGATTCCCCTAGAAGGCGATCGGATGAAACTAGTCTTCGACGAACCACAGTTCAGCATCACTCCAGGACAAGCCGCTGTTTTATATGACGGCGATATTGTACTGGGTGGCGGAATCATTGAGCGGTTTTGAAGAGGGAGTTGGGAATGAGGACATGGGAGACAAGGAAGAAAAATCTCCCTTGTCTTCTCTCTTTTAGACGATCTATGATAAATCTCCTTACACAATTTGGACGAAAAGTTATCAAACTGAGTTAATTTCAAGGAGTTGCAGTTAACACAGAAAGAGGGTTATTTTGAGTCATCATCCAGAGGGCATCGCTCCCCACGGCGGTCAATTAGTTAACCGCATTGCTACACACAATCAGCGGCATGAATTTTTAGAGAAAGCCGACTTCCTACCCAGAGTACAGCTTACTAAACGGGCAACCTCTGATTTACAAATGATTGCGATCGGAGCATTAAGTCCGCTTACTGGCTTCATGGAGCAAGCTGACTATGAATCAGTAGTAAACCAGATGCGTCTAGCTAACGGTTTGCCTTGGTCAATCCCGGTAACGCTTTCGGTGGAAGAAGAAATTGCCAAGCCCTTAAAAGAAGGCAGCTTGATTCGTTTGGACGACACCAACGGTCGTTTTGTGGGTGTTTTAGAGCTGACTCAGAAGTATCGCTATGACAAAATTCATGAGGCGGTTAATGTTTACCGCACAGATGACGAAGCACACCCTGGTGTCAAGGTACTCTATAACTACGGAGACATTAATCTAGCAGGTTCTGTCTGGTTACTGCATCGTGACCCCCATCCCTTGTTTCCTGATTATCAAATCGACCCCGCTAAGTCCCGTGTACTGTTTCAAGAGAAGGGTTGGAAAACAATTGTTGGCTTCCAAACCCGCAATCCCATCCACCGCGCACATGAGTACATCATCAAGTGTGCGCTGGAAACTGTCGATGGTCTGTTTCTTCATCCCCTAGTTGGGGAAACGAAAAGCGACGACATCCCGGCTGAGGTACGGATGCGTTGCTACGAGATTATGCGGGAGCGATACTTCCCAGAAAGCCGAGTGATTCTGGCAATCAATCCAGCCGCGATGCGCTATGCCGGCCCTAGAGAAGCGATTTTTCACGCCCTAATTCGCAAGAATTACGGCTGTACTAACTTCATTGTCGGGCGCGACCATGCGGGTGTCGGTGACTATTACGGGACTTATGATGCTCAGCATATCTTTGATGAGTTTGAGCCAGAGGAACTGGGTATTGTGCCAATGAAGTTTGAACATGCATTTTACTGCAAGCGCACCCAGCAGATGGCAACAACGAAGACTAGTCCTAGTGTCCCAGAGGAGCGAATTCATCTGTCCGGGACAAAAGTGCGGGAGATGTTGCGTCGGGGCGAATTACCACCTGCGGAATTTTCACGACCTGAAGTGGCGGCAGAATTAGCTAGGGCTATGAATATCACGACGTATGAGATTTGAGCAAGTACTGTGCTGAAGTATGGGGGAAATAGTGGAGAAGGTAGGGCAGAAATTACTCCCTCACCTCCCTCATCTCCCTTAACTAAGTCCCATTCGGTTAAAGGGGAAAGGAGCAATTCATTCCTTTTCTCTTTCCTTAGCTGTCATCACTTTGGTACAACACAGTGCAACTTCGCACAACGGATGTGATTCAAGTTATAGTTCTGCCTTCTACCCTGGAGCCTTCTGCCTTTTGCTATATATTTTGAAGGTTGCTAAAAAGCCTGGTACTATTAGGTTTTGTAGTTTGAATTTTTGAATTTTGAATTGCTTATCAACCTCTCTAAGATAATGCAAATTACAAAATCGACATTCCTGGTAGGCTGATAGCTGATAGCTAATAGCTGATAGGTGATATGGGACTTGATCGGCGTACTTTTCTGCAACGGGCTGGATTAGCACTAGTATCACTAGGTATCAGTGAAACGGTGCTATCACTCTTGGGTGATAAAAGCTTAGCACTGCCTCTGTTCGATCGCTATTTTCAGGCACTGGCTCAATCAGGTGGTCGGAAGTTAGCGCTACTTGTGGGAATTAACCAATATCCTCGTGGCACAGCGTTGGGTGGTTGTGTCACAGATGTGGAGCTGCAACGGGAACTCCTGATTCATCGCTTTGGCTTCAACGCCAGCGATATCTTAACACTGACGGATATCCAAGCAACCAGGGAGAATATTGAAACTGCCTTTATTGAGCATCTGACTGAGCAAGCCAAAGCGGGTGATGTGGTAGTCTTCCACTTCAGCGGCTATGGGAGTCGCGTCAAGATGGCTTCGCCTAGGTATGAGGTACGAGGCGAGAGGCAAGAGGAAGAATCTGGCTTACCTGTTGCTTATGAAGTAAACAGCTTAGTACCAGTCGATAGCCTCCTGGCAACCAAAGGAGTAGCAACTGCTAACGATTTGCTCGAAGAAACACTGGTTTTGCTACTGCGATCGCTTGCTACCGACCACGTTACTACAGTATTGGATACCAGCCATAATGAGACTGAGAGTGTCCTTCAAGGCAATCTTCGCGTGCGCTCTTGCCCTAATCCTCCGGCAGATAGTCCCTCTCCGGCAGAACTTGCTTTTCAAGAACAACTTCTAAGCCGTCTCAATACATCCTGGAAACAACTCAAGAAGCCCAAAAGCCAAAATCAACAACCAGGGATTGTTCTCGCCGCTGCTGGTCCAAGCCAACCCGCTGCTGAGGCGCAGTGGAATGGCTTCAGTGCTGGCTTATTTACCTACGCTCTAACTCAGTATCTGTGGCAAGCTGCACCTGCAACGACGGTTCAAATTAGCCTGAGTCGTGCGGCTGGGATGGTCAATCAGCTAGTCGGTAAAGAGCAGCAGCCTCAACTTATTACTCAAGAACGTATTCATCAGCCCTTGCTGGCGTATTATCTGCCACCTGACCCTAGCATTGGCGCAGATGGTGTCGTGACGGCTGTTGAAGAGAGTGGTAGGAGCGTTCAGTTGTGGCTAGCTGGCTTACCTGCGACTGTCTTAGAGTACTACGGTGCTAATTCTTTATTTACCTTGTCTCGTCAAAACGCGATCGCATCGCTCCCTTCGGAGGCTGAAGATAACAAAGAACAGGGAAATTTCACCCCCCTAGCTTCTGCCAAACCTCCACAACTCCTAGTTCGCTCAAAAGAGGGTCTCACAGCAAGAGCGCGGATTATTAGCCAAAGTATTGCTGATAATTCCCAACTACAGGTTGGACAGTTGGTTCAAGAAGCTGTCCGGGTGTTACCCCGCAATCTTGGTCTTACTATCGCCCTGGATGCAACACTCGAACGAATTGAGCGGGTGGATGCAACGAGTGCTTTTGCTAACGTTCCCTCTGTCTCTTCGGTGGTAGTTGTGGGGGAACAACCTGCTGATTATTTATTCGGAAAGGTAACGTCATCGCAAGACACTGATTCTGACCCTACTCCGACAGATGGTGATGATTCCTCAATCAGGGCAGAGGGTTATGGTCTATTTTCTCTTGCCCATAATCCGATTCAGAATACAACTGGGGAAGCTGGAGAGGCAGTGAAGTCAGCGGTCAATCGGCTCATCCCAAAACTGAAAACATTGCTAGCGGCAAAATTGCTGCGTCTAACGGCTAATGAAGGGTCGTCCCGTTTGGGCATCCGAGCCTCAATAGAAATGATTGCCCCAGAGCAAGTTGTGGTGATGCAACAACAAACACTACGGGCGGTTTCATCACCCAAACAATGTCCTCCTTTGTGTGATTCTCCAAAAGCAGGAGAGGGAAAGGGTTTAAGGGCATTAGTGGATAAAAAGACGGCACCTGACTTAGCAACCCCTTGGGCAGAGGGAAGTGTTCCAACGTTGCCGATTGGCAGTCGCATTCAGTATCGGCTCGAAAACTATAGCGAGTACCCAGTGTATTTCATGCTAATTGGTTTGGATACTAGCAGCAGTGCGATCGCTCTTTATAAAATTCAATCCTTTCAGGAAGCACAATTCTCGGAAAATAAGCCACCCCTAAAAAATGCAGTAATCGCACCCGGAGAAACTCTCGTGTTACCCCAATCTTCGGCTGATACAGATTGGGTTGTCCCTGGCCCTGCCGGACTTGCAGAAATTCAATTGATTTGCAGTCGCGCTCCCTTCACTAAAGCGGTGGTGGCACTAGAAGCCGCAAAGCGTCCTAAAGGAGAAGGAGATCGAATTGGTGATTTATATAACCCCTTGGAAGTAGTGCAGGCAGTGCTGCAAGACTTACATAAAGCCAGTGCCATGCAGATGGCAACAACGTCGTCCTACGCGCCAGACTCTATCAGCTCAGTTTCCGACACCTATGCCCTGGATGTGAATGCTTGGGCAACGCTGAGCTTTATCTATCAAGTGGCATAAATTTCCCAAACCTGATGGCTCTGGGAGTCTTGGTAAATTAAGCTTGCTCTACCATGAAAACAGAAGTAGGTTCCTGGATGAAGGACGTTGTGGTAGTTCTGCCGCCGTTGGGGATGGCTACGGGCTTGCTGTGAGCTAATTATCCAAATTATCAGGAGACATCATGAGCAAACAAAAAAATTCATCAAACAGTAAGACAACGCCTGTCGATGGAATAGCTGAAGCTGAAGCACCGAAAACTAAACAAGCAGCAGCGAAAGCCGAAACCAAAGCAGCTATAGTGACGGCACCAGAAAACGTCATTTTGGACAATCCACCGCCTCAACCCAACTACCCTAGCTATCGGGTGCTACCAGGAAAACCGATTACCCTAGCTAACTTCGATCCCGATGCCTCTGAACACTACAAGAAAAAGAAAGACGTTGAAGCAGAACTTGAAAACCAGCGAAAACGTATTAGTAATCTACAACAGCGTTTGTATGCAGAAAATCAGCGCAGTTTACTAATTGTCCTGCAAGCCATGGATACCGGGGGTAAGGATGGCACGATTAAAAACGTATTTAGCGGCGTTAATCCTCAGGGTTGTCAAGTTTGGTCGTTTAAAAAGCCTAGTGACGAAGAGACAAGTCACGACTTTCTGTGGCGCTACCACAATCGTGCACCCCAACGCGGCATGATTACTATCTTCAACCGCTCCCACTATGAAGATGTCCTAATTGTGCGTGTCAAGAATTTAGTGCTAGAAGATGTTTGGCGAAAGCGCTACCACACGATTAATGAGTTTGAGCAAATGCTCACCTTCAATAACATTACGGTAGTCAAGTTTTATCTCCACATCTCCAAAGACGAACAAAAGCGGCGGTTGGAAAGTCGGTTAGAAGACCCAGACAAGCGCTGGAAGTTCTCTAGTAATGACATCCAAGAGCGACTTTTGTGGGATGACTACCAGTTAGCGTTTGAAGAAGCAATGAATAACTGCTCAACCGACTATGCTCCTTGGTATGTTGTACCAGCTAACAATAAGTGGTACCGCAACTTAGTAATTGCCCGTACACTTGCTGACACACTTGAAGCTATGAATCCTCAATATCCAGCAGCGGAAGCGGGTTTGGAGAATACCGTGATTCCTGATTGAGCTAACTAACAACAGAAAAATAAGCTCTTGTACTACCCTGAACCCTCTCCTTAGTCACTACCGTATATGCACAAGAAGAGGAGAGGGTCAAACTAACGACCACATACCAGTAAAAACCCTTCTGCCCTCTGCCCTCTGCCTTCTGCCTTTTGCTATACCATTATCTTCAGAAGAACTTGTAAAGCCTGAAAAAAGCAGCAGATACAAAGGCTAAAAAATCAACTTGAAGACTTAAAATCTAAAAACCCTAGCTTATTCTCAGCGGCAGAAATGCAATGATTCAGATTATTTGTAAATTACCAAAATTGAAAATCTGATTACTTTGATAACTACTTCTTCAAGACTTGTCAGGCAGCCTTGCTTCCCCAAAAACTTGCTGGGGAGTAAGTTCTAGCCCATCCAATAGTGAGTCAGTTAGAAGAGCAGCTTTAGTATAGGTTTGTGGTGGCGCATCTGGGTAGAAAACCGTGATGCTTCTCGCCTGAGGATCGACAACCCAAACCCTCAATACTCCGGCTTCCAGGTAATCTGTTGCTTTCTCGGCTAATTGTCCAAATGTTTGTCCAGGTGAGATGATTTCAATTACCAACTCTGGTGGTACGGGACAAGCCTCATCCTCCATCACATCTGCTGGGAGACGCTGATAGGAAACGTAGGTCAAATCTGGCACAGGCACCCAATCTTCACCGTTACGTTTTAAAGCAATTGCCCATTCTATATTTACTTCGCCTCTGTTCTGACACCACTGGGTCAGCAATGTATATAGAGAACCAGTGACTCTGGAATGAAACCGTTTCGGCGACATCTTAGGTACTGCCTCACCATCGACTAATTCATACGTCACATCCGACTCTGGCAATGCTAGAAATTCTTCAAGCGTCAGTCGATTTTGAATCTGCGGCATTTCTAAAAAAACCTCAAATCAGTTAACCTCATCACTCCTGAATACAGATGTTGATTTCCCGCTTGCTAAACGGTAAATCCTGATTAATCGCGTCAATCTCCTCCTGTTCCATAGCATTTACCTCACCGATGTAGTTTCGCAAAATTTGGGTGAGTCGCCCATTGTAGAACCGATGCAAGCTGTGATTAGGTGTTGCTGGAAAGCCACGACGCCTCTTGTGCCGTCCGCCTGCACCCGGATCGAACATCTGAATACCATTAGCGATCGCCCATTCAATTGGCGCATAGTAGCAGGCATCGAAATGTAGGCAGTCAAACTCCTCGAAACAACCCCAATAGCGCCCATAGAGTTGGTCACCCTTGGTTAAACAGAAGGATAATCCGACTGGGTGGCGGTCATCCTCCTCCCGATAAGCCGCGACTAATAAAACGCGATCGCGGTACTTGGGATACAACTGCTCAAAAAACTTGCGGGTGAGATACTTACTCCCCCAATAAAACTTATCGCAGGTGCTGCTGTAGAAGCTGTAGATCGTCGGAAACAAGGATTTAGGAATCTCCTCACCTTTAAGCGTTTCGAGGCGCAGTCCCGCCGTTGTCACCGCTTTACGTTCCCGCTTGATATTGCGGCGTTGATTGGCATTAAAGACACTCAAATAGTCATCGAAGCTACCAAAGCCTTTGTTTTGCCAAATATAGCTGTGGTGCAACCAGCTTGTGAAACCGTGACGCTCTAGTACAGGTCGCCACTCAGGGTCAACGAAGAGAAAGTGACAACCCAAAATGCGGTTCTTGTCACAGAAATGATCAATTGCCGCAACCATCAACTCCGTCAACTCATCCTCATCTTCTCCAGGTGCGATCAAAAATCGATAACCCGTAGCTGGCGTAAACGGTGTCATCCCTAGCATTTTCGGGTAGTAGCGCAAGCCTAAACGCTGAGCTAAATCTGCCCACTGGTGATCAAAAACAAACTCACCGTAACTGTGACCTTTGATATATAAAGGTGCTGCGGCAATTAGCTGTCGATCTCGCCAAACGGTTAGGTGATTGGGTAACCACCCTGTCTTTGCCGTAGCACTACCCGATGTTTCGAGATTATTCAACCACTCCCATTCCAAGAACGGTGTCTTCAAGGGTTGAGCAAAAGCATCCCAGTCTGTTTGGGGAATATCAGCGAATCGGTTAACCCAGGTAACGGAATACTCAGGCTGGGATTGTTGAACCATTTGGGAAATCCAGGGTAAAAACTTGTGAAAATAGCGCGTCATCAGCAGCAGCGCTTGCCTCTAATTCCAAAGATAAAAACTGCTTTTAGGTTAACTAATCTTTACCAAAAAAAGCTAGGCACTATGAACCGTGTTGCATCCGATAGTGTAAAAATACCTCTTGCTCAATCGTTTGAACGTTTAACAGCTCTAGGTGCCGAAACTCTGGTATCGAAAATCCCTCCCCGTCTACAGGCGTTGGTGCCGCTATGCCGCCAACAATCAACGGGCAAACGGTCAGCCAAAATTCATCAATCAAATCAGCCGCCATCAAAGACGCCACTAATTCGCCGCCCCCTAGAACAGCTAAGCGTTCTAAACCAAGCTGTGTTAGTTTTTGGAAAGCATCGATCCAATCAAACCCTTGTTCAGATGTATTAGCGACAATAATTCGCTCAAAAGCTCCAACGACCGCTGACTCTTGTTCCTGCCAACGTTTAGCACCAGTTTCTGTTGTCAGTAGCCAGCGAGGTACGTCCTGGCGAAAGAAGCGTAATTGCGGGTCAAGTTCAGCCAAACGGGAGCAAACAATCTGCACTGGCTGCGGCGGTACTCCACGCTGTTTTCGGAGTTGCAGCCATTCAGGATTTGAGACACCAAGGGTCGTGCCATAGGCGCGGAGCGTCCCCGCACCGAATAAAACACCATCAGCCAGGGCCACTTGTTTTTCCAGGTGTATCCGATCCGCCTTGGACGAAAATCGGGTAGGCGATCGCGTTACATCTGCAATTTTGCCATCGGCACTCATGGCGAGAATCATCGTCGTATGAGGTCGATGAAGAGCAGAGTGGTCAGGCATAGCTATTTAGTTAGGAAAGAAAAACGATAATGGTTGGAAGTCCGGAGATTCAGTTGATTTATTGTATAGCTTCAAAATGAAGATTAGCTTCTGGAACCCAGAAGAATGTTGAACCGTTTTAGGATGGAGACGAGTTCTATGAAAGCAACGATCTATAGACATGAATACTCCTCAAGCCTGTTTTAATGGCAAGTGGCTCACTGTTTACCAAAATTTAAGATGACACTGAAGCGATTCTGTACTAATATTCGCTTCTCACGCTGCCATCAACCCAGCAGGAAACAAGTCAATCTTCATCCCCCTTCTGGGATAAGTCCCTCATCTACTGTATTTATATTGTTGCTGGGTTTTCTACTTCATTCCTCCACTCTGATGTCCTATGGCTAAGCTAGGTCAGTCCTCCTTTCGCCGCATCCTGTTGACACGCCTTTTGCTGCTGAGCGTGCCCATCTTACTTATGGGGGTATATGTGACCTACCGAAAAGCACGCTCGACGCTTCTGAAAACTGCTGGTCAAAACCTCACAGAAAGCGCTGCGAGAAAAGGCGAAAGTATTCAAGAAATAATTGCCGCTCTCCAATCAAACCTAATAAGCGCGAGTGAAAGCGTCGTCTTCAAGTCACAGTCACCAGTAGGCTATCAAAAATTTGTCGAGGAACTTGCTCAGCAACTGCCGAACCAAATCCAGTGTGTGCAGTTGAGTAATCTTCAAACTAAAGCCGTTGTTGCTAGTACCTGTGGGAATCAATTCATAGAACCATCTTCAGAAACGTTGTGGTTCCAGGAGCGAGGGTCAACACCAATCACTCGCTCTCAGGTTGATGTGAAGGTACTATTACCTCAAGACCAGCCACCTTCTGAAACAGGAAACATCAATCAACTCAACGCCGAGAATCAACTGAAACTCGTATTCAGTGTCCCAGTCTATAATGCTGCCGATCAACTCCAATATGCCTTAAGTATCCATTCTGCTCTGCTACAACCAAAAGAAACACCACCAGGTTCATTGACTGGCTATCCAGTGGTGATTAGCCAGTCGGGTATGATTCTTGCTCATCCCTCCCTAGAGCGAGTGGGGCGCAACATCGAGCAGGAGGTAGAGGCAGAACCACTTCAGCGAGTCCTCACAAGAGCGATCGCAGGTCAGCAAGCTTTTGAGCATCTGTTTTTCTTTGAACAAAATAACGTAGAATTGCTCGCTGGCTATACTTCTATTACCAGTCCAGTTACAGGGGAAGAGAACCAAAAGTGGACAATCTTAGCAGTTACTCACATAGATAGTGCCCTTGCAGGTCTCAAAGATATTCAGCAAGTTCTCTTCATCCTCACCTGCTGTCTAATTGCCGCCAGCCTGTTGGCAACTTACTATATCGCTCACGATTTAGCGATGCCATTGGAGAAACTCACAGAGTATGCGTTAAATGATTCAGAGCTACACTCTACAGGAAAGATTCCTCGTAATTTTAATATTCGCGAATTCAATCAATTATCCGAAGCTCTTGAGGGGATGATTTCGCGATTGAGACATTGGGCAGAAGAACTGGAAACTGCCTGGAAAGAAGCACAAACTGCAAATCAGCTTAAGAATGAATTTCTTGCCAATACCTCCCATGAACTGAGAACCCCGCTCAATGGAATTATTGGCTGTCTGCGACTAGTACGTGATGGCTTTTGTGATGATAAAGAAGAAGAACTAGATTTTTTACAACGTGCTGATGATGCGGCAATCCACTTGTTAGGCATTATTAATGATGTTTTGGACATTGCCAAAATTGAAGCAGGTAAACTCTCGGTAGAAATGGAGCCGATTGACTTACGAAAGTTGCTCAATGAAGTGATTAATTTACAAGCTGTTCCAATTCAAGAGAAAAATCTCCAGTTCAACACGACAGACTTGCATGACATTATTCCTGTGCGTGCCGACCCGGCGAAACTCAAGCAAGTGTTACTGAATGTGGTTAGCAATGCTGTTAAGTTTACAGATGCTGGCAGCATTACGATTAGTACACGAATTGAGCCGCTCGCTGAACAACCGATGATGTCGTCAACAGGCAATCTGTCGCCAAGTTCTCGCCCCTTGTACAATCTGAGTGCGAAGAAAGCAAAAGCGACAAACACTGATCATGGTAATGACTACGCTAATTCCCAACTTTCCTCCTCTCAAGTTTTTGTCACTGTGAAGGATACGGGAATTGGTATCGACCCAACTCAACAACAGAAACTCTTTCGTCCCTTTGTGATGGTTGATGGCTCAACAACTCGTAAATGTGGTGGTACAGGGCTTGGTCTAGCCATTTCACGAAATTTAATAGAACTGATGGGAGGTAGGATTACCCTGTCGAGCGAGGGAGATGGTCAAGGGACTACGGTTGAGATTAGCTTGCCGACAATTGAACCTTCACTGTTGCTCACAGGCGACTCACAGGGATTAAATGGTGTTACACCGATGAGTTCAGCAGATTCCAATGGAGCTGTTACTCAATCGTGAGGTTCTAGTAACCGGGGAACAACGACTGGCTGTCCTCCCTGTTGCAGGGATTGTGACAAACAGCTCAAAATTTGGACAAGTTGGGCGCCAATCCAGCCAGAGGAAGCAGGTGAGGCTTGACTGGAGCGGATCGTTTTAAGAAAGCGATCGCATACTACTCTCAGCGGTTCAGTGGCTTCGATGTCGAGTACTTCACAGTACTGATTGCGAGGAGTAAAGCGATCGCCGTTGTCTTCCAAATGCCCATGATGGAGAATTAGGGGCGTAAAGCCGTGCATTTCATCAAAAATTAATGTTCCTTGTGTCCCCACAACCCCAAGACGCCGTTGTTTATCTGGGTTGAGCCAACATAGGTGAATCAAGGCTTGGAAGCCAGTCGGATAGGTTAATGTGACCTGTACAAAGTCAGCTAGACTTTTGGGAGAGAATAGGGGGATTTCTTCTCCATTGCCTCTTTGTAGCCAAGTTCGACCCGTTGCTTGTACGTTCATGGGTAACTGCCCTAACCATGTGTTAAAAATTGTTAGGTCGTGAATGGCTAAGTCCCAAAGAGCGTCTACATCGTGACGTACTGGTCCTAAATGGGTGCGAGTTGCATAGCCATAGCGTAGTTCTCCCAATCCTCCTGACTGAACAACTTCTTTGCCACGCTCAATCGCTGGGTGAAAGAGATAGGTATGGTCAACTATGAGTTGTCGCTGCTGTTGTTCAGCAAGGTGGCACAGTTCCAAGCACTCAGCGACATCAAGAGTTAAGGGTTTTTCTGCTAGGACGTGGTAACCTTGCCGCAGAGCATCCGCAATCAGACTGTAATGGGTACTGGCTGGAGTTGCGATCGCAACTGCCTCAATCTCAATGCTTCTAGGGATAGCGTGCCAATCCGTTGCTAAAACCACACCAGAATCCAGATTGAACTGTTCTTGGCAGACTGCTAAACGTTCTGGGTTTTGATCGACCACCGCCACTAGCAAGGCATCAGGGTGTTCTAAGAAGTTCCGCAGCAGGTTGATGCCCCAATGACCTACTCCCAGTACGGCAATCCTCGTTTTCATGAAGATTTTAAGTTAATTGCTCGCCGCTTGCTGATCATTAGACCTCTCGCAAAAGTCAATTAAAGCTAGGTAGCTGTAGTACTTATCACCCTTTTATCTGTTGTTTATGCAAGAGACTGCATGAACTGGCGTACACAACGAAAAATTAAAAAGTTTCTTTCCCCAATTCCCTATTCCCCACTCATCACTTTTGAAAACGCCTGTTTCGCTGCTGCTTGTTCTGCTGCTTTTTTTGATCTCCCTGTTCCTTCACCTAAGTATCGGTCTTGAAGCCAGACTTCTGCCGTAAATCGTTCGGTATCGCCATGCACGGAGCTGGTTTCTTTAAGACGATACTGTGGAAGTAGTTTATAGTGGGCTTGAGTCCATTCCTGGAGAGCGTCTTTATAATTCTGGCGGGCTGGGTCTTTGCGAATTTCAGTGGCTAAGTGCTGTAAGTGAGAGTCTAGCCAGGGACGCACAAGTTCCAGAGTGTGGGTACTCAAATAAAGTGCGCCTAACACGGCTTCAAAGGCATCAGCTAGCCTTGATGTTTCACCTGCCATGTCACTGGCAGCACTACTAGAAACTAGTAGGTAACGATCTAGTCCGTAGCTTTGAGCAATTTGGGCAAGAATGCGATCGCTCACTAGAACTGAGCGAATCGCCGCAAATTCACCGACTAAAGCTTCAGGATAGGTTTCAAATAACAACTCTGATGCGGCTATCCGCACCACTGCATCACCAACAAACTCTAACTGCTCATAGTTGGCTTCAGCAGAAATACTAGGGTGAGTCAGGGCAAGGTCAAGAAGTTCCCACTGCACCGGAGATTGCTCAGGTAATCCCAATTTTTGAATCAACTGCCGTAGTTGCTTCTGACGGCGAGGGTCTGTGAGAGTCATTCGATTTTGGATTTTAGACTTGTTCTATGAAAAGAAATCTTTTTTTACCCATCACCCCATCCCCTCATCTCTTTATCACCCCATTCGCTCATCACCTCATCTTCTCATCTATATCTTCTCATCTATATAGAAGGGGGAGAGAGTAAGTCATAAGCCGGGTTCTGTTCTCACTTAGCCGCGTTCTCGCGACTCAGCAGGGCGGTTATCTATCTGGGACGTTTGTTACCAAACGCCTCAAGCGGCTCTATGAAGCGGAACTGGTAAAAGACTAACCGTAGTTCCTTTGACCTTGCTCCCAACCGGGGTTTACCGAGCCAGCACCTCTCGATGCTGCTGGTGCGCTCTTACCGCACCTTTGCACCCTTACCAAATTTGTTATTCATCCGTTGTTAATAGTTCCTTGCAAACAACAAAGAACCAATAACCAATAACCAACAACAAACAGGCGGTATGTTTCTGTGGCACTATCCTCACGGTCACCCGCACTGGGCGTTACCCAGCAAGTTTTGTCTTTCGGGAGCCCGGACTTTCCTCAGACTCTCTGTTATCAGGGAATCCGCAACCACCAACGCCTACTCTCTCCCTTTTCCAGTCTAGTCGTGTTGAGGCTTCAACTGATAGCTGCTTAAGACATCTTTTCTTCCCTTCTGCCATCTGCTCCTGCCCTGGAGCCTTTCTTTGTAAGTGTGGTGTTGGGTGTTCTTCTTGGAGGCAAAGGAAGAGATTGAACAGATTATTTCTTAGATTTTTTAGGTTTCAAGGCAAGGGTGAGGGCTTTTTTCAAGCGTAACTTTTTAACAATGAACGGAAGGCGTAGGTTATAGCCTTGTTCTACGTTAACAATAGGGTCAGATATTCTAAAAATTAATCTGAAGAAGAACTTACCATTGTTTTGAGCCGCTTTTTTGAGCTTATCTGTTTTAAATAAAGGAGCAATTAAATCTTCATTACTCACTTCTTCTTTAATAGTCTGGCTAGGGAGAACAAGGCTTGGCTCTTGAGCTATTTTTTGCTCTGTAGTAGCAGAAACTACTCGAATGACTCGCTGAGCAACTCCATCAAAATCAGTGATAGAACACTGTTTCCAGTCTACAGTAATCGTAGACTCTTGAGAAGTATTTTTAATAGTAATGGGTAGAGTTTTAAAATCTTCAAGTTTATAACTTGGTTTGAGCTTAAAACTTATTCCCATTAACTCCCCTATGCTTTGATCTTCCAGCGTATTACTCTCTAGCCTGTTACTTAAATCTTCTGAATCTACTTCAACTGTTATTTGGCTATCTAGAGATTTATAGGCTTGATAAAAAACATAAGTAACAATAATAAAGTAAACCGTTAGTATCAACAGATTGCGGCTATCCATTATAATGACTTCCTCCAAGGGTTAAGAATGAACTATTGACAAAGTTCAATCCTATGGTATTTAGGTTTTAGTTCTTCTTGATTGTTGAAAAATTCTCAAACCAGCCCCGTCGCCAGAAAAAGTATATCAAACCACTAGCGATCGCAATCATGGCTGCCAAACAAATTGGGTAAGCCCAAGGTAGGTTGAGTTCGGGCATATTCCCAGGTTTATCTGTATTAAAATTCATCCCATATACTCCAGCAATAAAAGTTAAGGGAATAAAGATTACAGAAACTATTGTCAAAAACTTCATGATTTCGTTCATCTTATTTCCTACAGAGGATAGATAGACATCCATGAGACCAGAAGCTAGTTCACGATAAGTTTCCACCATATCTATAACCTGAACCGTGTGGTCATAGCAGTCTCGTAGATAAATTCGCACATCAGGGCTAATCAGGTCACTACTGTCACGAATCAAGATATTAATCGCTTCTCGCTGCGGCCAGATTGAACGACGAAGGGCTAGCAATTCCCGCCGAATTTGATAGATTTTTTTTAGAGTTTGACGGGTTGGGTTGGTGACAACTTCATCTTCTAATTCTTCAATTCTTTCCCCATAGTCTTCTAGCACCGGGAAGAAACCATCAATAATTGCATCTAGGAGAGTATAAGCTAAATAATCAGCTTTCTGCTTGCGGATGATGCCTTTATTTTTGCGAATGCGATCGCGTACTGGACCAAAACAATCTCGTTGCGGTTCCTCTTGTACCGTAAGCAGGTAATGTTTTCCCAAAATAAAACTAACTTGCTCAATCCAAAAACCAGTTTCTTCTTCTTTAAGCAGCACCATCTGTAAAATGATTACCAAATGGTCTTCGTAATCCTCTATTTTTGGCCGCTGAGGTACATTTACCACATCTTCCAAAAGCAGTGGATGTAACTCAAAAACATCACCTAAGCGCAGCAAGACATCTTTACTACCTAAACCTAGAACATCTACCCAGGAAACCGACTCCGTATCTAGAAAAGGAATACAAGCTTCTGGGGTTGCCAGTGGTACGCGAGTGGCGTTAGCTTCGCTGTAATCAATTAAGACAATTTCTGTTGGTGTAGCATCTGCTCTAATGTTGATAAATCCTGGCGCACTTCCCTGTTTATCGTAGTAATAATCAAACAAATCTTCTTCTTCGGGCTGTGCGGCTAACTCTGCTTCCGGAAAATGTCTTTGTGTCATGCGAATTACCTCATCTTCATTATCTACCTAACTTCTTATCAGCAAAAGTTGCTTTTTATAAAATCAATCTCTTGCTTTAGAGCATCTGTATGCATCCAGCCAACATATCCTCCAAATTTGCAAACCTCATTACTATCAAAGACGTAAACGTGATGCACCTGAATAGCATTTACAATTAAGCGCAGTGTTCCACTACTATCTTTAAACTTCAGGTCTTCTAAGGTTTTATCAATAGGACTATGACGACTTAATTGCATTAAATCTTTTGTCATTCCAGGAACTTTATCTAAGTGATTAATTACATCTTGCAGAACTTCACCAAAAATATTAGCTGTGACTAAACGAGCTGTCTGCTGGCACTGCCAGTACCCAACGTGAGCATCAGCTACCCCTAAGACCAATGCTGCATCCAATTGACCAACAGTACGAGTAGCCTTTTCCGCCAGATTAGCATCAGTGGAGACAAATTTATCTTGAAAAACCAAGTTTTCCGTTGATGTTAGATCTAAGCTTGACCGAATAGGATAAGCAACAATATCTGAAGAATGAATAATATTAACCCATCTTAGGGGTTCGTTCTGATAGTTTTTAGTAAATTGCTTAAATTTGTCTAGATTGACTTCTAACATAGCGTTTAAAAATAAAATAGGTGAACCCATTGTCGTGACACTTTTGAGAGTGATTTTCCTAATTTTTTTGCCATAGCTAAAGCCATTAATCATTGCCCGAATGTCATTAGCTGGGTCTTCTAAACTGAATCGCTCGGAAAATAAGACATCCCATAAAATAACGCTTCCTAGAGAGTGAGCAATAATATGGAGTTCTGTTTCTTGAGGATTCTTTTCCAAAAAATCCTTTAGCTGCTGAGCAATAAATTTTCTAATAGTAGCACCCCTTTCAGAATTCAGGTAACTTAAAAAGTCACCAAAAAACTCAGAAAGAAAGCCTTCTCTAAATTTTTGGTATCGAAAAATATCGTCAATGTTAACTTGTGGATAGTCTTTCTTGACTTCCTGTAAGTCTTGATAAATCCAGTTCCATATCTTGCCGACATCCTTTAATACATCACCCCAAAAGCTAGAGTAAAAATGGGGAAGTGGTTTCCCTCCTTCGATAAACTCTTCCTTAATGAGACCTTTCAATTTATCTGCATATTTAACATTGTGTGTGGCAACACCGTGAATAAAAAATACGAGCATCGTTTCACTATTATCTGCAATTCTCTCATCCAGTATTACTGCAATCATCAGCGATCGCCCAGAGAATTGACACTTGTATAAGCAAGGTGCGTTCGCAGCAAGGTCTAATCGTACTAAAAAAGCAGCCTGCCTTGAGAGGCAAGCTGCTTTCAAAATTTATACCAGGAAGGTAGGGGACTACATCATGCCCATGCCACCCATGCCGCCCATGCCGCCCATGCCGCCCATACCGCTCATGCCACCCATGTCAGGAGCAGCAGATTTCTTCTCAGGCTTCTCAACAACAAGAGCCTCGGTAGTCAAGACCATACCAGCAATCGAGCCAGCGTTTTGTAGTGCTGAACGCACAACCTTAGCAGGGTCGATGATACCAGCAGCAATCAGGTCTTCAAATTCATCGGTAGCAGCGTTGTAGCCAATGTTGACATCGCTTTCCCGCACCTTCTCAACGATGACGGAACCCTCAACACCAGCATTATCTGCCATCTGACGCAGGGGTGCTTCCAAGGACTTAGCAACGATGTCAGCGCCGATTTGTTCTTCGGCATCTAGACTACCTTTGATATCAGCAATTTTGGGAATCAAACGAATCAACGTTGTACCGCCGCCAGGAACGATACCTTCCTCCACAGCCGCTTTGGTCGCGTTGAGAGCGTCTTCAATCCGCAGCTTGCGGTCTTTGAGTTCGGTTTCAGTCGCTGCACCAACTTTGATAACGGCAACACCACCAGCAAGTTTAGCAATCCGCTCTTGCAGTTTTTCTTTGTCGTAGTCGGAGTCAGTTTCTTCTAACTGTCTACGGATTTGAGCAACCCGCTTTTGGACATCGTCTGTTGTTTCGCCAGCAACGATGGTCGTGGTGTCTTTGTCAATAGTGACTTTCCGAGCTGTACCTAGCATCTCTAGGGACACAATATCAAGGCTCAAACCGACTTCTTCAGAAATCATCTGACCGCCCGTGAGAACGGCGATATCTTGTAGCATCGCTTTACGGCGATCGCCAAATCCAGGAGCCTTGATTGCCGCCGCATTCAAGACGCCTCGTGCTTTGTTCACAACCAACGTTGCCAACGCTTCCCCGTCCAAGTCTTCCGCAATAATCAGCAGGGGTTGACCAGCACGCGCTACCTTTTCCAGCACCGGAATTAAATCCTGGATGCTGCTAATTTTTTTATCGGTAATCAGGATGCGGGGGTTTTCATATTCCACCACCAAGCGCTCGTTATCCGTAACGAAGTAGGGGGAAATGTAGCCGCGATCTATCTGCATCCCTTCCACGACTTCCAGTTCCGTTGTCAAGGATTTCGATTCTTCAACGGTGATAACGCCGTCCTTGGTGACTTTGTCCATTGCTTGGGCAATCATTTCACCGACTTCATCATCGTTCCCGGCAGAAACCGTCGCCACTTGTGCGATCGCACTTCCCGCAACTGGTTGCGCCATGGTCTGGATTTCTTTAACCAAATGAGCAATGGTTTTGTCGATACCCCGACGTACAGCAACGGGATTCGCACCAGCCGCAACGTTTTTCAGTCCTTCACGAATCAGCGCCTGAGCAAGCACTGTTGCCGTGGTGGTGCCATCACCTGCGATATCTTTCGTCTTGGACGCGACTTCTTGAATCAGTCGAGCGCCAGTATTTTCTAATGGGTCTTCGAGTTCAATTTCTTTAGCGACGGTGATGCCATCGTTAACAATCTGGGGTGCCCCATACTGCTTTTCTAAAAGCACATTACGACCTTTTGGTCCTAGGGTAATACGGACGGCATCGGCAAGCGCATTAACGCCTCGCTCTAAAGCTCGTCTTGATTCTTCGTTAAATGAAACGATTTTTGCCATAAGTTTGCTACGTTGGGCTGTCTCCATTAGCAAATTTAGCACTCAAGGCGAGAGAGTGCTAATAAAATTGCTATCACTTATGTAGGGATTCCCCTAATTGTGTAGGGATTGCCCTAATCTCCCTATTTGAGTCAGCTCACACTTGTACTAACCGGATTAAGTGCTGAAACCACTGCTTGTGCAGCACTTTTGCTCGATTGAGGATTTTGACCCGTAATCAGGTTGCCATCCTGCTCAATATGGTCAGACCAGTTAGGCTGCACAACGAACTGACCACCTAGTTCACGTAGCTTAGTTTCCAGTAAGAAGGGCATCAACTGATCCAGTTCGACGGCACGTTCTTCCTCGTTGGTAAACCCAGTAATCGTTTTACCAGCAACCAGAGGCTTACCATCTGCTAGCTTTGCGCCAACAAACCCCGCAGGCCCATGACAAACTGCCGCAATCACTTTGTTGGTTCTAGCAAAGGTGCTGAGTAGCTTTTGTAGTTCCGCGCTTTCCGGTAGGTCAAACATTGTTCCATGTCCTCCAGGGAGGAAGATGGCATCAAAATCTGCTGCCTCAAGAGAAGCGAGGGCTTTAGTATGCTGCAATACCTCTTGAGCTTCAGTCCAGTTGCTTGCTTCTTCCGTCTCGGTACTGCGTGGATCAAGTGGTGCTACTCCTCCATTTGGACTAGCAACTGTTACTTCAAAGCCGTTGGACTGGAACTCCATGTAGGGGATAGCAAATTCTTCAAACCAGATACCAGTAGGGTGGGTGTCGTCGATGCGATCGCAATTTGTGACAACCATTAATACTCGTTTTTGCTGGCTCATCATTCATTCCTTTCTATCGTCTTTGCAGTGGGCTATTTCACCATCATCACTCTGCTTCAACTGTACGAGGAATTTTTACTCCAAGAGGTAGAGAGGAACGCAAAGTTGTTGATTATTCCCTGCGTTCCTAGATATTTCCTGGGTTTAAGCCATTACCATGCCACCATCGACATTAAATACTTGCCCCGTGATGTAAGCTGCTGCTGAGTCTGCTGCCAGAAACCGTACCATTCCAGCGACTTCTTTCGCTTCCCCATAACGACCTAGAGGGATGTATTTCAGAATTTCCTCAGACTTGAGGTCATTAGTCATATCGGTGACAATAAACCCTGGCGCTACTGCATTCACCGTGATGCCACGACTTGCCAACTCCTTCGCCACGGTTTTGGTAAACCCAATTACACCCGCCTTGGCAGCACTGTAATTTGCCTGACCTGGATTTCCCATCTGTCCTGCTACTGAGGCAATATTGATAATGCGACCGGAACGTTGCTTGAGCATCCCTTTACTGACAGCTTTTGTACATAAAAAAACGCCAGTCAGATTTAGGTCAATCACGGCTTGCCAATCTTCCGGTTTCATCCGCAGTAGTAGAGTGTCGCGGGTGATGCCAGCATTATTTACGAGTACATCAACACGACCAAACTTTTCTAAGGTGGTGTTTAAAAGGGCATCTACTTGTTCAATTTTAGAGACATCTGCTTGAGCAGTAATAGCATTTCCCCCAGCTTCAGTGATTGCTGCCACTACTTCTTCAGCCGCATTACTAGAACTGGCGTAATTCACCACAACATTAGCTCCCTCAGATGCCAAGGCTAAAGCGACAGCACGACCAATTCCCCGCGATGCCCCTGTGACAATTGCAACGCGATCGCGTAACCGTTGCGAACCTATTTCTAATGCTTCCATCAAAAATTCCTCTTACACTGTTTGTCTAATTCAGCTCCAAAAATTTTGCACTAGAATCGAGCAGAAAGCCTAAAACAGTGGTTTATTTTTTATGGCAGTTAAAAAGCAGTTCAGTAGCTTCCAAGACCTACTCTCAGGCTCCGATGTCCCGGTATTGGTAGATTTTTATGCTACTTGGTGTGGGCCTTGTCAGATGATGGCTCCGATTTTGGAGAACGTGAACACTCAGCTAAAAGGTCGGTTACAAGTTGTAAAAATTGATACAGATAAATATCCCCAATTAGCCTCTCAATACCAAATTCACGCCTTGCCTACCTTGGTACTCTTCAAAAATGCCCAGCCAGTAGAGCGCATTGAAGGCGTTCTGCCAGCCGAGCAACTTGTCCAACGATTACAATCCTTGGTTTAAGTCAGCATTCAGGAAATCAATGATTAAGATGCCTCAGAAGAGGGAGCTTCATCTTTAGGAGTATCCGACGGCTGAGTAGACTCACCGCCTGGAGGAGTCGCTGTTTTATTCATATCCTGGGCACGCTGTTCCCGTTTTTTTCGCTCAGCTTTGATGACATCTTCCATCACAATGCGTGCCTGAGCCATTTTTTCTAGGTTGCTGCGGTACAACTCCAAGTCTTTTTGCAGTTTGTCATCTTGGAGGTGCAGCGTTTCGCTAATTTGCTTGAGTGCCTCTGTACGTTGCTTCTCGTCGTTAACAAACTCTGTATCAGCTTGTTCGAGTAGCGTATAGATACCGATCGCAAATAAGCGGCTGTACTTAAATTTGGGGTTATCTGAAATCGCAGCAACAGTGCTGTACAAGTCCCCAGCATCATGGGCAGTGGGTAAACTAAACCACGAGACTAAGTCTCTCCCAGATAAACGCTCCGCTATGGTTTTGAGCTGTTCAGCATCCTGCTTGTATTGCTGCGGATTACCCTCGACTGCCTGACAGATAGCATCAAAAATTGATTCCTTATCTCGTTCTGGTCGATAGCCTTGCATGAATCGCTCAAAGGAGGTTACGACACCCAAGGCATAGATGGGATCGTATTTAAAATCAGTATTGACGGATAGCAAATGCATTTCTACCATCAATTCTTCTACCACTCGTCGATAAATCGAGTTAATGGGACGGGTGTGATGGTTGTAAAAATCTCGTTTAGTATCCGAGACTGTGCGAACGTTATTCACAAAGCAGACTTGAAGGGGGACGTATGACCATTGTCTCGCTTATGGACACGTTTGCCAAGGCACGATCCCAGAACAGGACTTATAAGTTATGAGTTAGGAGTGGTGAATTACAAGGTAGACACCCATGAACACGAGTACACAAACATCGCGATGAAAATCCCTCTCCCTTCTCCCCTGCCACCTACCACCTAACACCTAACACCTATTTTCAGATTAGTATGAGCCTTTCCTCTGAGCTAGTTACCCTAGCAAAATATATGGCTGGCGAATTTGATAATCAACAACAAGCGCTCGGAGAACCCGCTTGGTATGTTCATCTTCGCCTCTGGCAGCGACCTGTTCCCTTATTTTCTGAAGACAGCCTGACTCTATTTGCAGAACAAGCCAATATCGTCAATTTAGATAAGCCTTACCGTCCGCGTATCCTACGTCTACAGCACAGCCAGACAACACCAGACTCGTTGCAGGTACAGTACTACATGCTCAAAGATTTAGAATCCATCCGAGGTGCTGGTCGTAAGCCAGAGTTATTAAAACAACTGACTCCTGAACAAATCGAGTTTCTACCTGGCTGTAGTCTCACCGTTCAGTCGTGCCAAGTTACACCAAATTCATACGAGTTCTCAGCAACTTCAGCAACAGGTAAACCTTGTAGCTTTAGCTATCAAGGCAACAATTACCAAGTTTCCTTAGGATTTGAGGCAACACCAGAGGAATTCCGCAGCTACGACAAAGGCATTGACACAACAACAGGAAAAGCGATTTGGGGAGCCTTACTCGGCCCATTTCGCTTCACAAAGCGACAAGATTTTGGCAGTGAATTGGTAATTCACTGAACTAGAGGTTAGAGAGTGGGGACTAGAAGAGATAGGGGATTATCTAACACAACCAGAACTATGAACAAAAGCCACAATTTATTAATCAAAATTAGATATCTATAAAGAAATCTCTTCCCTAGTCCCTAGTAGGTCACATTCCAAATGAGCTTACCATCTGAAAACTTGCTCAAAAGTGCAGAAATAAAGCTTTTTGACTTTTGACTTCCAAGCTAGCAGTACTAGTCCCTTAAGAACTTAGGTTGGCATACTTCGAGGCACACCTTCCAACGCTTCTTTTTCAGTTTCAAAAATTTCAAACACTGAGTCCATCATGGTGACTTCAAACACCAATTTGGCTTCAGGATGAACATTACAAATACGGAAGCTACCTTTAACTTTGTCAGCATCTCGCATTCCAGCCACCAAGGATGTCAAACCTGAACTGTCAATAAAATTAACCTGACTTAAATTGACAACCACATGGCGGCTGAGTTTAGAGATACACTCTTGCAACTTCAGGCGAAATTGCCAAGCTGTCGTAATGTCTAGGCGCCCAATGGGTGCCAAAACAATAATGGTCGTACCATCCTGTGTCGTGTGCGTTTTCTGCTCTATATGAATCACGGATACCTCCTTGCCGTGGCAGCGTTGCGGTTGCGATTTGGGTGCATCAATTAAACCTTAAACACTTCATCCGAACAACAAGCACCCTGGTTGCGCCCATGCAGCTACTCACCTCAAGTAGTTTAACTCAGATATCTTTAAGGCAAGGCAGAAGACACCGGGATAAATCCCTTCTGCCTTCAGCCTTCTACCCTCTGCCTTTCTTGGTTCATGAGGTAGCAGGCATCCAGTTAGCCCAGTCCTGTGGCTTGAGGAATGTATTGTATAAGTCAGCTTCGGGTGTATTCGGTTCCGGTTGGTAACCATATTCCCAACGAACTAAAGGGGGTAGAGACATCAGAATCGACTCAGTACGCCCGTTCGTTTGCAGACCAAAAATTGTCCCCCTGTCGTAGACCAGATTAAACTCTACATAACGTCCCCGGCGATAGAGCTGAAAATTGCGTTCCCGCTCACCAGGCTCTATGCCTCGACGTCGCTCAACAATTGGCATATATGCAGGTAAAAACGCCTCACCGCACTGCTGTACAAAAGCAAACACATCCTCCCAACCGCGAGGCTCCAAAGCCCCGATTTTGTTACTATAAGCTGCCGCTGCTCCATCTGGGTGAGGACCGCGATACAGTGCGCCTGTGCCATCCTGATAGTCGAAAAACAGTCCACCAACACCCCGCGTTTCTTGACGGTGTTTTAGATAGAAGTATTCATCGCACCAAAGCTTGAAAACGGGATAATACTCTGGGTGATGAGCGTCACAAGCCGCTTTTAGTGTGCGGTGGAAATGAGCCGCATCTTCGGCAAAGGGGTAGTAAGGTGTCAAATCCGCCCCGCCACCAAACCACCAAACAGGCCCTGCCTCGAAGTAGCGGTAATTTAGGTGAACCGTCGGGATATAGGGATTGCGGGGATGCAACACCATTGAGGTGCCAGTGGCAAAAAATCCGTGTCCCGCTGCTTCTGGACGTTGCGTCAGAATGGAGGGCGGTAGCTGGCTACCCCAAACTTCAGAAAAGTTTACTCCACCCTGCTCAAACACAGCACCATCACGGATGACACGGGAACGACCGCCGCCGCCTTCTTCCCGTTCCCAAACATCTTCCTTAAAAGCGCCAGCACCATCCATTTGAGCAAGTGCATCACAAATATTGTCTTGCAGGTTTTGCATAAACTGCTTAACTCTCTCTCTAGAGTCAGCAGTCGGTAAAGAATTGGTGTTGCTCGTTGCGTCTGTCTTAAAAGCTGTCATAATCTCAATTCAATGTCGTTCATCCAAAAGCGGCTTGTCGCCGCTGGGCATCTGGAACCGTTCAAAGCGGTAAAGCTGTTTTCTCTAATCAGGGCAATGCTGCTAAAAGCATTTGTCTTGATCAGGTTAGCAACAGTTAATCAGCTTGGAAAGTTGTCGGGATGTAGTCCAGCAGGAGGCGATCACGTCTAAGAACACAGTATTGATCAGGGTTTCTCAAAAACCTTCTGTGACCAAAATATAAGACAAAAATTCACATTAGGAGTATCACTGCACTTTACCTAGACTATCTCGAATCGGTTCAATCACAAGCACTAACTAATCGCCAGACCTTAATTGTTATTTCAAGAGTTGCGACTATATCCTAAATAGAGGGATTTGACCCGCAACACATTACCTACAATCAAAAGTTTGCCTGAACGTCGCTGCCGGAGGCGTGTTGTGATTCTTAATTTTTCCTTCAAGTTAATCGCCGGTCGAGGACGCATTTGGTGCAAGTTTACGTTTTTCCGGACTTATCGCGCCTTGAGTACTGCGCCAGTGGACGTACTCTGGCAAAAGTTGATTAACTTAGCTGATATTTCCTGGAATCCTCTGTTATCTAGCACCAATGCTCCTAGGGGGTTAATCGCTAAGCCAGGTTTGATTTATCAGGTAGTAACTCGCTTGATGCCGATTCCTGTGCAAATTTTTGTTGAGCGCGTCCGACCCGGTGAGCTACTCAGTGTCCGATTTCTAGCAATTCCTGGCGTTGAGAAAGTAGTAACTTACCAGGTTGAGTCTACGGTTTGCGGCACCTATGTCTCCTATTCGGTGACGCTACGCGGTTGGTTATCCCCGTTTATCTGGTGGCTAATTCGCCCCTACGCGGCGCGTGTTGCCTCGGAATTAGCGCAAGCCGCAGAGCAGGTTGCGGTTCTATAATTCCGGCTTTGCTAAACACTGCTCTAGAATGCAGCAGCAACCTATTAAGATCTATGAAGAATCCCTAAAGAAGTTGCCTTAGTCTAAATGATTCAGGCAAGGAAAGAGAAAGTATTATGCTCGATGCTAGTTCAGTTCTAGAAGTCCTACGACCCGTACAAGACCCCGAACTCCGCAAAAGTTTGGTGGAATTGAATATGATTCGGAATGTCAAAATTGACAACGGGGCTGTTAGTTTTACCTTGGTGTTGACAACCCCAGCTTGCCCGTTGCGGGAGTTTATTGTTGAGGATTGTCAGAAGGCAGTAAAGCAGCTACCTGGTGTTGAAAAGGTTGTCGTGGATGTCACAGCGGAGACTCCTCAGCAAAAATCGCTACCCGATCGCACCGGGATCGCTGGGGTGAAAAATATTTTGGCAATTTCTAGTGGAAAGGGTGGTGTCGGCAAGAGTACAGTAGCCGTGAATGTTGCCGTAGCGTTAGCACAGTTAGGTTCAAAAGTCGGTCTCATTGATGCCGATATTTATGGCCCGAATGCTCCAACCATGCTGGGGTTAGAGAAAGCCAAGGTGATGGTGCATCAAGGGGCAGACGGAGAAATATTGGAACCCACGTTTAACCACGGCGTCAAGTTAGTTTCAATGGGCTTTTTGATCGACCCAGATCAGCCAGTAATTTGGCGAGGACCAATGTTAAACGGGATTATTCGCCGCTTTCTCTACCAGGTAGAATGGGGCGAATTGGATTATTTAATTGTAGATATGCCACCCGGAACTGGTGATGCTCAGCTAACCTTGGCACAGGCGGTACCGATGGCAGGTGCTGTCATTGTGACAACACCCCAAACGGTGGCACTACTTGACTCTCGTCGAGGGTTGAAGATGTTCCAGCAACTGGGAGTGCCTGTGTTAGGAATTGTGGAAAATATGAGCTATTTCATCCCGCCAGATCTACCAGAACGTCAGTATGACTTATTTGGCTCTGGAGGGGGTGAGAAGACGGCGAAGGAACTGGGTATTCCTTTACTCGGTTGTATCCCCTTGGAGATTTCCCTACGGCAGGGAGGGGATTCGGGAGTGCCGATTGTCGCTGGCGATCCAGATTCAGCATCTGCGAAAGCGCTAGTTGCGATCGCGCAGCAAATTGCTGCTAAAGTCTCAGTTGCCGCCCTCAGCAGCAGGTAGTGCTGACTTTTTTGTCTTTTGGTACAAAATTTTTTTTCAAACTTCCTGAACATCACACCTTACCAAAGCTAATTGCTAACAAGGATTACAACAACTTGATATGTTGCAAAAGTCACTAATCGGTATTCGCTGGAAGTCTCTATTTGGGTCTTGGCAAGAATTGGACTGGCAGTTAATGATATTGACTATCGGTCTAACCTTCCTTGGCGGAGTGATGATTCGCAGTGCTGAACTGAACGAGGGGCTGACCGATTGGTGGTGGCATTGGATTGTTGGCGGGATTGGACTAACCATAGCGCTGTTCATTGCGCGATCGCGTTATGAGGCTCTCATCCAGTGGCATTGGATTGTGTATGGCGCTACAGTTGCCTCCCTGATAGCGGTGATGTTCATTGGTAGTGATGCCAATGGCGCTCAACGATGGATTCCAATCTTTGGCTTCAATGTCCAACCCTCTGAATTTGCAAAAATTGGGTTAATCATCACCCTGGCGGCAATTTTGCACTCGGAACCTGCTTCAACCTTGAGCGCCGTTTTCAGAGTCTTAGCTGTTGCGGGAGTTCCCTGGATTTTTGTATTCTTGGAGCCTAACTTGGGAACCTCCCTAGTGTTTGGCTCAATTACTCTAGGGATGCTCTACTGGGGTAATGCGAATCCAGGCTGGTTGCTACTACTGGCTTCGCCTGTTGTCTCAGCAATCCTATTTAGTATATTATTGCCAGCTTGGTTTGTCTGGGTCGCTGCGATGGTCATCATTGGCTGGCGCACTCTACCTTGGCCGTTGTTAGGAGCGTTCGGCGCTTTGGTCGTGAATGCCATTTCAGGCGGTTTAGGGCACCTCTTGTGGGGTCTTCTGAAGGATTATCAAAAAAACCGTCTAATTCTCTTTTTAGACCCTGATAAAGACCCCTTGGGGGGAGGGTACCACCTAATACAATCTCGAATTGCGATCGGGGCAGGTGAACTCTGGGGTAGGGGACTTCACCAAGGAACCCAAACCCAACTCCGCTTTATTCCTGAACAACACACTGACTTTATCTTCTCAGCCATTGGTGAAGAACTCGGCTTTGTTGGGGGGTTGTGTGTTCTTTTGGCTTTTTGGTTCCTGTGTCTGCGCTTAGTAATCATTGCTCAGAATGCTAAAGACAACTTTGGTTCTTTAATTGCGATCGGAGTCCTCTCGATGATCGTGTTTCAGACAGTGGTTAACATTGGCATGAACATTGGCTTAGCGCCCATTACAGGGATTCCACTTCCCCTGTTGAGTTATGGTCGCTCAGCATTACTAGCGAACTTTATTGGCATCGGGCTTGTGGAGTCGGTTGCGAATCACCGACATCGATTGAAGTTTTAGTCATTAGTGCATCGTCTTTACTAATGACCAATGACTGCTAACTCCTAGTAAGCTATTAGGTACAAACTCAGTTGTAGGGACTCATGATTCTTCCAGGTTCAATTGTTCGCGTAGTCAATCCCAATGACATTTACTATCACTTTCAAGGACTAGTCCAACGTGTTAGTGATGGCAAAGCGGCTGTTCTATTTGAAGGCGGTAACTGGGACAAACTCATAACATTCCAACTGTCTGAACTCGAAGCCGTTGAGCCAAAAGTTGCCAAGAAAGGTAAATAGTCATTAGCACAAGACAACCAACCACTGACAACTGACAACTAACTAAGCCTATGCGTCTTCCCTTACCCCAGTTTGCCGTTGCCGATCGCCCCGACAATCACATTGCTGAGGTGATCGAAACGACGACGACAGAATTTCTTGCCCAATGTTTGGAGCCAGAAGATTTGAGCTTTCCCGTCATGCCGCCCTTTGGTAGTTGGGTAAGGTCGGTTGATGAAGAATCGGGCAATCAAGTTTTGGCTGTGGTTTACTATGCAACCACTAGCCCAATTGATTCTGTTCACCGAGCAAGAGCGCTGGGGTTGTCTCTGGAAGACTTACGAGAGCAACAGCCCCAAATTTTTGCCATGCTCAAAACCGAGTTCCGCGCTGCTATTGTCGGTTTTCAGCCCCCCTTTCAAGGCGCAAATGGCTCAAAGCATACAGGTGGACCTGTTTATCAGTATCTTCCCCCCCGTCCGCCGCAAATTCACCAAGCTGTCTATCAGTGTGACCCTGGAGAAATTGTTCACTTTAGCGAACAGTTAGACTTTTTACGAACACTTTTGCAAGTCAATGGCGCACCTGTAGAGGCACTGACAGCCGCAGCGATTCGAGAAGTGTATCAATTACGCAAAGCAGATCGGGAGTGGTTAGTGAAAGCAGGGCGTACATTGAGTGTGCTGCTGAAGGACGATTATGACCGCTTACGGTATATATTGAGTCAACTTCACTGGTAAGCTATTGTGTATCGACTCTGGTATTTAAAACACAATTTTTTATTAACGCTTTTTAGGTAAAAGCGAAAGAGTGAAAAGGTTGGTATTAAATATCCTTTCGCTCTTTACCCTCACCCTATTAACTAATGAGTTCCTCTTGCAAGCTAAGTCTACAAACTTAGAGAGGATTTGTCTTTAAATTAAATCCCTCTAGGGATAGTATTTCTACTTATTAAAATTTGTTTAACTTTACAGTGACCGATTCTAGAAAATTTCGTAACTGTAAGGTTTAAGCCTTGATACAAGGTTAATGAGCCAAAAAACTTTTGAATCAAGGACTAGGACAGTTGACCCAATCTGAGAGAACCATTACTTGTTTGACTCCTAGCTTAGTCAATCAGGACACAAGCTGTGCTAAGTTTTTCTTACCAGAGTAGAGTCCGTTAGCGATCGCCTAAACAAAAGCAAGACCCTAAAAGGCACTCAGCTCAAGCCTCGTCCAAAATTCTTCTTCCATTTCTTGACTCTTACACTCCTGTGTTATTAGTTCTTAATCAAGGTTAATGACTAATAACTAATGAAGACAAACGATAGCTAAAAAAAGCGTCGCGTTATTTTTTTACGATTCTAAGGTAACTTAGTCACTTAATTTACCAAGACACAGCTAAGGTCGTGCCTTCCCTTGAACGATTTACCTGAGGTTGGCTTACCCCAACGCACCTCACTTCAAACTCTCTACTGCATAATCCCATCCTACTGACATCCCATGGAATCTTTTTCCGAAGTTTTAAAGGAGCCTATTGTCCCGTTTGCCATTTTGCTCGTAGTCATCTTGGCAGTGCCTCCTGTCTTTGAGCGGTTCCGAGTGCCTGGAATTGTCGGGCTTTTGGCGGCAGGTGTGCTGCTGGGTTCCAATGGTTTGCAGGTGCTTGAAAATAAATCAGAGACGATGTCTCTGCTATCGGATATCGGGTTAGTTTACCTGATGTTCGTTGCTGGCTTAGAAGTGGACATGGAGCAGTTCCGCCGCACGAGGAATCGCTCAATGGGGTTTGGTAGCTTCACCTTCGCAGTCCCGCTAATCATGGGAACGTTGGTAGGGCGTCTGTTTGACTTTGACTGGAATGCTTCAATCTTAATTGGTTCCCTGTTTGCCTCCCATACGCTATTGGCATATCCCATTGTTAGACGCTTAGGCGTTGTCAACAACGAAGCCGTGACAGTAACCATTGGGGCAACTATTTTCACCGACATTGGCGCTCTTTTAGTCCTCGCTATTTGTATTGCTATTAGTGAAGGGGAATTCTCAGCACTACGGCTGGCAATTCTGCTAGGTTCCTTGGCTGTCTACTCAGTCGCGATCCTAGTCGGCTTTGACAGGTTGGGGAGAGAATTTTTCCGTCGTTCTAAAGATGACCAGGGTAACCAATTTTTGTTTGTACTGCTGGCCTTATTTCTAGCATCAGTGGGAGCGCAGCTAATTGGCGTAGAAAAAATTATTGGTGCGTTTCTTGCGGGTTTAGCCGTCAATGACGTTGTAGGCGATGGACCAGTCAAGGAAAAAGTCGAGTTTGTTGGCAGTGTGCTGTTTATCCCGATCTTTTTTGTTGACTTAGGCTTGCTGGTTGATCTCCCCGCGTTTGTCAAAAGCATAGAGACCATTTGGCTAACGGCTGCGATTGTCGTCGGTTTGATTGTTAGCAAACTTTTGGCAGCCGTCCTTGCCAAGTTTGTCTACCGCTACAACGTAGTCGAGATGATGACAATGTGGTCGTTGTCAATGCCACAGGTCGGTGCGACACTGGCAGCAACATTGGTCGGTTACCGGGCGGGAGTACTTGATGAAGGGGTTTTAAATAGTGTGATTGTCTTGATGCTAGTGACTTCAACACTTGGCCCCGTTCTAACATCCCGATTTGCCCCTCAACTACAGACAGCAGGAACAGATTTTCAAGACGATACCTCCTCAGACGAGAGGACACCAGAAGCAGTCGAGGAAAAGGGTGAGTTCACGGTGGTAGTGCCAGTTTATAATCCTCAAACTGAGCGGTACTTAATTGAAATGGCAACATTGCTGGCGCGACACGAAGGTGGTCGAATTGTGCCACTTGCGATCGCACAGGCGCACGCTCGCATGGACTCTCCAGAAATGCAAGCGGCTGTCCGAAGAAGTCAGCTATTGCTTGACCAGGCAAAAGACCTGAGTCGTGACTTGGGAGTAGAAGCGTCACCGCAACTGCGAATTGAGTACAACGTTGCTCAAGGCATTAGCCATGCTAGCCGAGAACAAAATGCCAGTATGATTGTGCTGGGTTTGAGCAACCGGAGGGGGTTCACCGCACGTTTATTTGGTAACGTCACGGACTCGGTTCTCTGGGGCACTCACTGCCTGGTAGCAGTGGCACGCCTTCTAGAGTCACCACTCTCTATCCAGCGCATCCTGGTGCCAGTGGAAAACTTAACAACGTCCGCTTTGCGACCAGCACGGTTTGCCAACATTCTCGCTAGTGCTAATCAAGCGCAAGTGACGTTACTCCATGTCTGTAGCCCAAGAACCTCACCCAGCAAAATTGCCTGGACACGCTCTCAACTAGAGCTGATGGTTTCTAAAGTATCGCCTCAAGGCTCACCAATAGAGGTTCAAATCAAGCCTCACGAGAATGTGACACAAGCAATTCTGAATGCGTCCCAATCTCATGATTTGGTTGTATTGCGATCGCAAAGACGTCAGCAGGGTGGCAATGGATTAACAGTTGGCGAAGTCACGACTCCGTTACTGCAACAACTGACTTGCTCGATTGTCATGTTAGGGGAACCACAGGGCACCTCGGCGAGTGTTTTTTCCCCTAGCTCGCCCAAACAGGTAGACATGAGGAAGAGTAAGCGGCAGGGATAGGCACTAACGTGTCGCCTCTACTTGCGATTCCTCTCAATCAGTATCTTTAGAACTCGTGTCCTCAGCGTCGGGACTCTCTGAATCTGCTTTGTTTTTCAACTGAGCAGCTAGCGCGTCTAGCTGCTGCTTTTCCCGTTTTAAGTCTTCTTCCAGGGTTTGAATTTGTTCGCGACGAGCTTCCATTTCTAGATGGCGGCGAGTCAAATCCTGACTTTGCAGGGTGAGGTCTTGCCGCCATTGTTCAGTGCGTTCCGCTTCTTCCTGTAGGAATGTTGGAGTAACGCCAGCACTTAGGTACTGCTCTACCAGATCCAACACCCAGTCGTTGGCATGTTGAATACTTAGAACCTCTTGGTTCTCAGAAAGCTCGACCAAAACCAACAAACCTTCATTCAGGGGGTGGCTGTTGGGTAGGGGAATGTCTTCTGGGCTAATGACTGTCCAGGAATTCTCAGACTGTTGGCGGGCCAGCAATCTCAGTTCCACCCCGCCTACACTCTCATTCTTTTGCACTTGGGCCAGGTGTAGCATTGCCTGTTGGTTGTTGGTTATTAGTGGTTAGAAACTATTCAAGATTCTGTTGCAATTTGATTGAGGCGCGATCGCAAAATTTCCGCTTGCTTTTCGGCTTCCGCCAAAGCTTCCTTCGCACCCTGTACGACTTCTGCTGGAGCTTTGTTAACAAAGTTTTGATTGGCTAGACGCCCGGAAAGAGCTTTGATTTCCGCTTCCACTTTCGCTAAATCTTTCTTTAACTTAGCAGAGAGGGCATCTACATCTACAACGCCAGCGAGGGGCATCAGGACTTGGATGGTGCCGACGACACCTGCCATAGTTCTTTTGAGTTCTCCTGAGAGTTCTGGGGTAATTGTCAATGTCTCCACTTTGGCTAAGTCTTGAATATATGACTGACCCGCTTCAAGGATTTGGCGTTCCTTATCGCTCCCACTTTGCAGAATAACAGACACCTTCACCCCTGGCTTCACATCTGCCTCAGCCCGAAGGTTGCGGATTGTACGGATTGTACCAATTAGCAGCTCAAACTGTTGCTCCAGTTCTGGGTCAATTAGCTGAGAGTTGATTTCAGGATAAGGTTGAACAGCGAGGGAATCCTCAGTTGTTTGAGTGAGTGTATGCCAGATTTCTTCAGTAATATGCGGCATGAATGGGTGGAGCAATTTCAGGATGCCTTCTAGTACATAGGCAAGGGTTGCTTGAGCAATCTGCCGAGATGGGGACGTGGCATCTTCACGTAATTGGGATTTAACTAATTCAATATACCAGTCACAGAAGTCCCCCCAGATGAAGTCGTAGAGTCCCTTTGCCGCTTCACCTAAACCAAAGGTGTCCAGATAATCACTGGTTTGACGCACCACTTGCTGGAAGCGTGAGAGAATCCAGCGAGACGCTTGAAGACTCGCTGACGCTTTGCCATCGCCTAATTCCAGATTTCCTTGCAAGGCTGGATTCCCTAGCATTTGCGGCGTTTTGCCATCCAGATTCATCATCACAAACCGGGCAGCATTCCACAGTTTATTTCCAAAATTCCGGGATGCCTGCACTGATGCCGACTCTTGAGTTGTGCGATCGTATTCCAAACGGATATCTTGACCCGCACCTGCCACTTCCCTTATTAAGGTGTAGCGCAGAGAATCTGTACCGTATTTATCAATCAGTAGCAACGGATCGATACCATTGTTCGCCGACTTGGACATTTTTTTGCCGTTCTCATCCAACACCAGTCCATGAATATAAACATTCTGGAATGGCATCTGACCTGTGAAATGTCCTGCCATCATTGTCATCCGGGCAACCCAGAAGAAGATAATGTCAAAACCCGTAACCAGTGTAGTAGTCGGGTAGTAAGTCGCTAAATCCTGAGTTTCTTCCGGCCAACCCATGGTTGAAAACGGCCACAGTCCCGACGAGAACCAGGTATCGAGAACATCTGGGTCTTGCTCTAGCTTGACATCCGTGCCAAATTGTGTACTTGCTTTTTCCCGTGCTTCTTGCTCAGTCTTCGCCACCACAAACGGAGTTGAGTCAGTAATTTGTCCTCCCGTCTCACTGACTGCATACCAGGCTGGGATTTGGTGTCCCCACCAGAGTTGCCGCGAGATGCACCAGTCTGTCAGCTTTACCAGCCAATCGCGATAGACTTTCGTCCACCGTTGAGGCACAAATACAGGTGAATTCTGCTCGTCTAGGGATTCTAACGTGCGGTCAGCGAGGGGGCGAATCTTGACAAACCATTGAGTAGAGAGGAGGGGTTCGACGGGGACTTTTCCGCGATCGCTATACGGCACTGTATGCTTGTAATCCTCAACCTTCACCAAAAACCCCTCAGTATCCAGTTGCTGCACCACATTTTTGCGGGCATCAAAACGGTCTTGCCCTTGGAACGTCCCTGCATTCTCATTCAACGTGCCATCCTTATTCATAATGTTGATGAACGGCAGCTTGTGACGTTGACCCATCTCAAAGTCATTCGGGTCATGGGCAGGTGTCACCTTTACACAACCTGTACCAAATGCTGGGTCAACCAACTCATCGGCAATAATTGGGATTTCCCGCCCCATCAGTGGCAGCGTCAGCGTCTTACCAATTAGGTGCTGATATCGCTCATCTTGAGGATTAACAGCCACAGCCGTATCTCCTAGCATTGTCTCCGGTCGAGTTGTTGCCACTTCTACATAACCACTGCCATCTGTGAGGGGATAGCGGAAGTGCCAGAGATTCCCCTCTACTTCCTTGCTTTCCACCTCCAAATCCGAGACAGCAGACTGAGTGGCAGGACACCAGTTGACTAGGTACTCGCCTCGATAAATTAGCCCTTCCTCATACAGTTGAACAAAGGCTTCTAGCACCGCTTTGGATAAGCCTTCATCCATCGTGAACCGTTCCCGCGACCAATCTACCGACAAACCCAAGCGTCGCAGTTGTCCAACAATCGTACCCCCTGATTTTTCTTTCCACTGCCAAGCACGAGTGAGATAGTCCTCGCGTCCTAAGTCCTGGCGAGTTTTGCCCTCTTCTTTGAGTTGCCTATCCAGAATCGTAGATACCGCAATGCTGGCGTGGTCGGTTCCTGGTAGCCAAAGAGTATTGCGCCCTTTCATCCGGTGGTAGCGGATGAGGGTATCAATTAAGGCATGTTCAAAGGCGTGACCCATATGCAAGCTGCCAGTCACGTTGGGCGGCGGAATCACAATGGAGTAGGGTTCGCTGTCGTGATTGGGATCAGCTTTAAAGATTTGGTGTTCTTCCCAGAACTTTTGCCATTTAGCTTCCGTAGCCGTAGGGTCGTATTGAGTTTGCAGGTTGGGCGTTGTTGCGGTCATGCAGGGAACAATAAAAGAGGACGAGCTTACCTAAATTTTGCCATAGGGGAGGAGAGCCTTTGATGAGAATGAACCCCAGAGGCGAATAGAGAAGAGATTAAGAGAAGTATGGCAGAGCGATCGCCAATCATTACCAAACTTGTTAATTCAGTCGCTTTTTTGGGTTCGCTTATGCTGTCATGTTGGCGGTCAAGAATCAGTTTAGCTGAGGCGATCGCGCTTTTGATAACTGAGTTTAGTCAGTGGCATGGCATCAGCTACGGTAACAGCAGACTAGAGATTATACTTCTACCTTTCCACTGATTTCAAAATCTTCAAAGCTGATCCATTCCAAATGCTGAGGGTTTTCCATCAGGTCTTTTGCCACGATGTAAGCGGCAAGTGTCCAGGTTTGATATCTCATCGCTTTTTTGCCAACCAGCGTACCTTTCTTCCCGTCGTAGTATTCTGGCCACTTATCTTTATCCTTATATTCAAGCCAGCGTTTTTCAGCAACTTTAATAGCTCTGTCGCCAAGGCTTGTTCTACCCGTTTTCTGAGCGGCTGCAACCATAAACCAGAGCAATACTGGCCAATTCCCGCCATTATGATATGACCAACGGATATTTTTAGGATCGCATCCCGTAACCCATTGCCATTCTTTATCTTCCACTGCTGGAAAACAGATTTTCATGGGCATATCTCCCACCAAATCTGACCATTTTCTCGCAATGAGATTCATAATATCTTGTGACTGCTGAGTGTCAGTTAGGGAGCAAATAATAGACATCAGGTTTCCCAGCGCAAAGAAGCGAAAATCCATCCACCCTGGACCCAAATTTCCTGCTAGATAGCCTGCTTGTTTCGGAAGCCACTCCGCTACCCAGGTCGGAACAGAATCTGGGTAGATATTGAATTTATTTACAACTTCTTCTCCAAATTCTTCGTTTTCATATCGATGAATTTCATTGACGCGATCGAGATCTATCCAATAATGCTGCTGGATGTGTATCTTTAACCTCGCTAATCGTTGCTGTATCTCGTCGTGGACGGGGATTTTATATTCGGGCAAGAGTAGTTCATCGGCTGCAAGCAAAGTTGCATAAAATAGAGCTTGGATTTCCAAAGGGCGCCCAAAAACGCCCATACGACGGTCAATCATAAAAGCGCCGTCTGGAACCAAGAGCGTTGGGTACATGTCAAACCGCTTTACCAAGCACAGTTCCAGTATTAACTTGATACCCTCTTGGAATTCCGGTTCATGGGCGAGATTAGAGTCGCCTGTTGCCTTTGTATAAGCACGCAACAAGATGAGCCACCACAGGCAGGAATCAACGGGGGTTACTCTCCCAATCGCCCGTTCACCATAGTCAGCTCTAATAACTGGTTCTCCATTCTCTTCCTCCACCTCGAAGCTAGCTGGCATTAAACCGATGCCGGGTCTAGCACCATCCATGTGCGCTCTAATTTCTTCGATGTTGTTGTGATTAATCTGCAATTTCAACGTCTGTATGAGGAAATTAGAGACGACTTTTCCTCTTCCTTTGGTTAGAAAAGCAAGCCCTGAAGGGACAAAATCACGGATAAAGCAGTGACCATAATTGTACTGCTTTACACCCGCTTCAGGAGTGGCGGCTACCGTCCCAACTGGTTCTTCGCCATACTTAAGAATTGACGCTTCCAGTCTTTCCCATGCCTCATTCAGTAGAGCATCCTCTGTAACCATTGGTCAGTTAGCCTCCTCAACTTTTTCTGCCCACTATATTGTAAAGGGATGTTTCGGAGGCTATGGCAAATCTGTACTCTAGACTGAGAAGCGATCGCACAAATAATTAAACAGTGGCAAATTGAGTCGAGAACGATTCAAGGATATTGTTAGTGGCTTTGAATCACACTTGCACCTGACGTACTTACCAGCCAGGGATTGAAACGGCTAGCTAATAGCATAAATCCTCTGAAAGAGGACTAAAAACTGAACTGTGCAGGGGCTGACGACACTTATCATGCTAGTTTTCTCTAGCATTTAGTCCCCAGCCCCTTCTTTGTCACGAGGATGTTACGTCAGTTGAAGGACTCTTTGAGCATCAGCATCGGCTACTGCTTTGGCTGCATCTAGCGCTTCATTCGCTGATGGGTAAGCTACGGTAGGAGTCTTGAGGCTCTCTTGAGTGTCCTTAATCGCCTCAGCACTATAGCCGTTAACAGTCTGTACAACCCACAACTGGTAACTACGACCCTGGCTTTCGTAGGGTTCGGCTTTTGAAAATCTCATTTTTTATCCTTTATCCCACATTCCGCCCTTTGAGTGTCACAAGCGGATGATTTAGTGGAACCGAAGGCT
>NZ_JCACKQ010000021.1:0-71531 GCF_059505465.1 Symplocastrum torsivum
GGCTACCCAGATGCCGTCTAGACTGGATAGTTATTTCTGCCGCGCTGCACTAGTGCAGCACGGCGGAAATAACTATCCAGTTAAAAAAGGTTGAAAAGCTTACTGTGCAAGCTTTCTTCCCTTCTACCCTGGAGCCTCCTATCTTCTGCCTTCTTGCACTACTCGGAGACGCGGCTACACAAACAGGCACCCGCCTACGGGGGTTCAAACCATCGCAAAATGTTGAGTCCGCGCAGGCGGACTTGGAATGCAATAGCCCCAGAATTGAACCAAAAATCTCCACCCTCAACGAAGTAGGGTGGGGAGTGTTAATTCAGATCCCTCCAGAATTGGTATTAGCCCAACGCTACCGTTAGCTCATGCCTATCTAGACTACTGAAGAGGGCGCAATGTTGTGCAGGACAGTTCCGGTTTGTATCACCCAAGATTGATAGGTAGTGTCTTCATTTAAGATATGGGCTTCTGTGGTATTCGTTCCGGTTGGAGGGAGAAGGATCTCCTGCCATCCCACCATACTCAACCACGTAACCTGCGATTGGTGTGATACCGTCGAGACCCTCAACAGTGTCAGGGTAATCATTCCACTGACCCGTATTCTGTGCTGTCTGGAAAAGGAAGTGACCATAGTCTTCTCCCTCAGGCTTAGTACCCCCCATAGTTTGAATTATTCGGCTCTAAACTCTCATTGCTGTTGTACGTTGATGCCCAGTTGCTGTAGGGAAACTCTACTTCCCCTTGCCCCTGCCCCAACCCCTGCCAAAATACAGTACCTGCTTCTGGTCTAGTGACCCACTTCCATACGGTTTCCTCTTCTGCATCACTTGTCGGCGGAGGAAATTACACCGTTAACTAATTGCTGGTAATTTTCAACGCCAGCATCAATAAAAACAACTGTAGCGATTTGATTAGAGATTTTTTTTGTTGAATATTTGGTAGATTGCATTGCATCCTTCAAGGTTGGTAGTAAAGTTAAACGGCGTAGATGTAGATGCACGAAAAAACAGTTAATTACTCTAATAAAGTTACAAAATAAAGCCTTACTTAATTGAAAGTAGGCAGCTTAGGCAAAAACAAGAGTGACTTGAGAGTAAAAGTAATTCACCGTTATCTTTACCCATAAAACAAGGCTTGACACGGAGTTACACAGTTGCTGGTTCTTGTGCGAACTCTTTCTTTATGAAAGATGATGCATCCGTAATCTCTAGGAAATGTTGGGTTGAACCCGTTGCTCAACCCAACCGACAAGAGTGGCGATCGCACTACATCCAAAAGTGTTATTGATAGTAGTGCAAGCTCTAAGCCAACGCTAGGTTAGCTCATGCCCATTTAGACTACTGCAGAGATCGCAGTTTCGTGCAGGACGGTTCCGGTTTGTATCAGCCAAGATTGATAGTTAGTGCTTGCCTCTAAGATATGGACTTCTGTGGTGCCCGTGCCGGTGTTACCTTGATTGAGGCTGATGAGATTGTTGTTGCCCATAGCAAAGCTCCAGTTGTCCTCAGTCATCCCCAGTACCGTTGAGGTTTGCAAGCTGAATGCTTGGTAGTTGCTGGCTCCATCTAAGATATGGATTTCGGTACTATTTGAATCCGTTGCACTCTGTTTAACACCAAGGATATCCATAAGACCATCGCCGTTGTAATCGCCCACCTGGAAGTCCCAATTGTTCCCAGTCTCATGCAGTGCGGTTCCAGTTTGCAACAGACAAGATTGATAGTTAGTGGCTCCATCTAAGACGTGGAATTCGGTGCTATTTGTACCCGTCTCACTCTTTTTAATAGCGAAGATATCGGTATAACCGTCACCGTTGTAATCACCCGTCTGGAACTCAAAATTGTCCCCAGTCTCATGCAGTATCGTTGAGGTTTGGAACACCCAAGATTGATAGCCGGTGGCGGCATCCATGATGTGGATTTCTGTAGTGCCCGACTCCGTGCCACTCTTCTTGATACTCACGATATCGCTAGCGCCATCGCCGTTGCAATCGCCGTGACCGAAGTCCCAGGTATCATCAGTCTCATGCAGTATCGTTGAGGTTTGCAAAGCCCAAGATTGATAGCCGGTGGCGGCATCCATGATGTGGACTTCTGTCTTGCCCGATGCCGTGCCACTCCTGTTGAGCGCCATGATATCAGTAGCGCCATCAAGGTTATAATCTATCGAGACAAAATCCCAAGAATTAGTTTGGGTAGGCTCTGGGTTGGGATCGCCATTACTGTCGGCGATCGCTAAATTAAAGGTATCGCTGATACTAGCACCAAAGGAGTCTGTGGCAGTCAGCGTCACACCGAAGATGCCCACGTCACTAGTGCTGGGAGTCCCACTGAATGTACCGGTAGCGGCGTCGAAGCTCAACCAACTCGGCAGAGCCTCACCCGTTTCGAGTGTGGCTGTATAGGTGAGGGTATCCTCTGCATCTACATCGTTGAAGGTGTCGCCAGGAACCGTAAAGTTAAAAGCGCTGTCTTGTGTCGCACTTTGGTCGGCAATCTCATTGGCAACAATTGGAGCATTGTTTGGGGGTTGGTTAGCGTCGGCGATCGCTAAATTAAAGGTATCGCTGATACTAGCACCAAAGGAGTCTGTGGCAGTCAGCGTCACACCGAAGATGCCCACGTCACTAGTGCTGGGAGTCCCACTGAATGTACCGGTAGCGGCGTCGAAGCTCAACCAACTCGGCAGAGCCTCACCCGTTTCGAGTGTGGCTGTATAGGTGAGGGTGTCCCCTGCATCTACGTCGTTGAAGGTGTTGGCAGGAACGGTAAAGTTAAAGGCGCTGTCTTGTGTCGCACTTTGGTTGGCAATCTCATTGGCAATAGTTGGGGCATTGTTAGCCGGAGCCGACATCAAATTCAAGGTGTTTGCAAGCTGTTCGCTGGTCAACCCATCCAGGAGCGTGCTGGCTTGCAAAGCCGCCATGTCATCAAAGATCGAAACATTAGCCTGAGCAGTTGCTGAAGTATCGCTTAAGGCATTGAAAAATAGTAATGAGCGGGTAGAATTAGCAGGTATGGTGACAGTAAATTCAGCCAGAATATCGTCACTAGGATCTGTTTGAGATACGAAATTAGGTGCTAAACCATTTGGAAGGGACAGCACAAAAGTATTAGTAGGGTCAGCCCCAGTTGGAGAGTCATCCGTAATTACCCAGCGATCGCTGGTTGTAAAGCTTGTGTCACCACTACTGGTTGCTTGCACAGTGGTTTCACCGTCAGAGCCTACATTACTGGATAAGCGATACGTTATTGTGATCGGATTATCCGTAGGATTCTCTAAGCTTACAAATTGACGCAAGACAGGTTGATTTGGGTCAGCATAATACTGTGCTGTGACATTCAACCCCGACATAACTACTGTTGATGAAGTAAAGGTTTGTCCTGTCGCTGTTCCATCCGTAGGCGGAGCGAAGGCTTCACCATCGATTTCTATCCGCAAAGCATCATCGAAGGCATCATCTTGCCCACCGAGTGTAGCCTCCTCTATGCCACTACCATTGTCGTAGTAAGTCCAAGTTGCCCCTGCTCCTGTCAGAGTTCCCAGAATTGCAGGATAATTTTCTAGGGTTACTGGCTCAAAGGCTAAGGTAGCAACGGCTTTAGCTGTCGTTACTTCTAATTCCCAGTTTCCACCTTTAGCAGCACTACCCGTCAGTGTCTTAGATGCCGCGATTTCTGCACCAGTCAGAGTGTGCAACTTAGCGATAAATTCCGCTCCGGCATCACCAGCCGCAACGTTACAGCCATAGAGGAGAAGATTAGCAACATCCCACTGTTGCAGTTGAGTCGCATAGCGGTTGAAAGTATCTAAACTCAGTTGGGTATTACCCAGATACAAGCAACCAGGCGCACCGTGGGAAATGATGTGGACAGCACCAACATCCTGACGCTGTTGTAAAACTTGGCTAATTTGCTCGATTCCATCAGCCGCCGCCTCTAAAACAAATACTTCGGCGGGGGAAATGACACCATTAACTAATTGCTGGTAATTTTCAACGCCAGCATCAACAAAAACAACTGTAGCGACTTGATTAGAGGTTTTTGAGGTTGAATGTTTGGTGGATTTCATGTATATTTTTCAGGGGTAGTATTAACGTTGAACAAGTTAGATGTCGATGCGAAATTAAATGAATAGCACAGCAGCTTTTCATTTAAGACTCGTAAAAAGTCACAAAAAAAACTTGACCTAGTTGATAGGCGGTGCAGACATAGAGAATCGTGACTTGAGGAGTATTACGCCAAGAAAGCTTTCAAGTATTGGTAGAGAAAATAAAACCCTGAGGAGTATTTAGCCTTTAGGCTTGATGTTGTTCACAGTCTGACGATATAAAGCTTCAGATGAATCGCTCAAGGGGAACTTTAGTCCGGCTTAACTTGAAGCCAAAAACTACTGTTCACTCCTACAAAGATTTACATCTACTAAAAGACCTATCCGGAAAATATTTAGCGCGCCTACATAAAGAAGTTCTTACACAATTGAGATACACCAAGACTTTGTCAGCTAAGCTTTTTAGCTTTAAGGATGCACCTCATTAGATTGAGAAACGCGGTAGTTGCAGTGGCTATTTGTGCAAGAGGCTGCATCTTTTCCCTGTCTCTATCATGGCTCCTCTTCCCTACCCTTGGCAGTCGGAAAGGTCGGATCATAAAGTCGGAAAGGTCGGATCATAAAGTCGGAAAGGTCGGATCATAAAGTCGGAAAAGTCGGATCATAAAGTCGGAAAAGTCGGAAAAGTCGGATCGTTGGTTAATTTTAGAGATTTCTACGCAGCCACAACATCACCCCCTAAAACCCATCCGCAATACTGCTGAAAATTAATGCCATTGTCTACGCTAATCAGTGTATATTTTTTAAATTATCAGAGGAAAAAGATCGGCTCATTGCCTCAACACCCCACACCAGAAGGTTGACGCGCTACAGATGAACTTGCACTTCCACGTTGTATTCGTCAATACTAGAGGGGGTGCAAGAACCAAAAACCTTGCAACATGACATTGGTGTGCACATGACCTTTGAAGAAGCCCTCGAATGGGTAGAATTTACTCTTGAAGCCAAAACAGGAAAACAACTAACGGCGCCAGAAAAACAAATCTTAAAAGCGGCTTGGGACAACGAAACCTACGGCGCTGTTGCCGAAAGCTTATACATGAGCGTGGGGCATATTAAAGACTTAGCTTATCCCTTATGGCAACGCCTTTCAGACCTACTGGGAAAAAAAGTAACCAAGAATGACTTTCGCCGTTTACTCCTAGAACGAAGCGCCACACCCACTCTCGCCTCTCCAGCAATCGAAGAAAGCGATGTTGAACACACAGGAGACTTCAAAGCCAATATTTTAATTGTTGATGACATTGTAGAAAACCTGTATCTTTTAACCGACATCTTGACCAAGCAGGGGTACAAAGTTCGCAGCGTCACCAACGGCAACATGGCATTAAGAACCGTCCGCAATAACCCTCCAGATGTCATTTTACTAGATATTAAAATGCCAGATATCAATGGCTATCAAGTCTGCTCAACGCTGAAATCTGATGAAGAAACCTCAGAGATTCCCGTTATTTTCCTCAGTGCCTTAAACGAAGTTTTTGATAAAGTCAAAGCCTTTCAAGTTGGGGCAGTTGATTACATAACCAAACCCTTTCAACCCGAAGAAGTCCTCGTCCGCCTCCAAACTCACCTCACCATCCAACAGCAAAAACACCAGCTACAACAAGAAATCGACCAACATCAACAAACCGCAGAAATTCTCTACCAATCTCGCGCCCTCCTCGCCAGTTTGTTGAATAGTTCAAGAGATGGAATTGCCGCCATGCAAGCCGTGAGGAATTTAATCACTGGAGAAATCGAGGAATTCCGCTATCTATTGGTTAATCCCGTCTTTGCTAAATTCTTGGGGAAAAAACGAGAAGAACTCACTAGTAAGTCGGTTGGGAAGAAACTGCTGAATCGACTCACTCCGGGATTATTTGAAAAGTTTATGCAGGTGGTTGAGACAGGAGAAGCACTCTTGCAAGAATTTTGTTGGGAAACGGATACCGAAAAAAAATGTTATGACTTGATTGCTGTTAAGTTGGGAGATGGCTTTTCGATTACCATCCGTGAGAAGCAAGGGACAAGGGAAAAGTAGTTGATAGGCTAGGTTGAGACTACGAAACCCAATTCTCCACCGATGCTGCGTTAGGTTTTACTTCGCTCTACCCAACCTACAATTGTTCTTTACTGACGCAGGATTCAGTTAAATTCAAAATCTTTTCAAACTGAAACTTCTTAACCCAATTCCTGAGAGTCTCAAGCTCGAAAACGTAGAATTTAGGAACTTCCTCAAGGAGTTGAGATACTAATCCCGAATCCGCGTCAAGAGTTGCTTCATGCAATTTTACAACCCAAGTTTTAGGCATTGTTGTTAATAAATCCGTTAAATTTAACCGTTCTCCAGCCACATGAGATGGGTGGGATAGTTGCTCTTGCTTCTGATAAATATAACTAACTCCCAAATGTTTAGCCATGATGTCAAAGATGGTTTCTTTGCGGAAAGGTTTTCGCACAAAATCATTGCAGCCAAGAGACAAAATTACCGCCTTTTCTTCTTCCCACACACTAGCTGTCAGAGCAATAACAGCAGTGGCTTGTCCTTTAGTCGTGCTTTTAATCCGTTTCGTGGCTTCATAACCATCCATCACCGGCATTTGCATATCCATCCAGATGAGATGCGGTGAGTAGGAATCCCAAATTTCAATCGCTTCAGTACCGTTAGTTGCTTCTTGTACTTCAAAACCAAGAGGTTTGAGGAGTTTAACCAAAAGTTGCCGATTGTAATCTCTATCATCCACCACTAGAATTCGATATTGGGGTTGGTTGGGAGCTAAGGCAACAACGCGACGACTGTGGGGTTGGTGTTCATTTTCGCTTGCATCAACAATGCCCACTGGAATGTCAAATTTAAATAGTGTGCCAGAGGGAGATGGAGAAGATAGGGAAGATAATAAAGATGGGGAAGAAATTACTCCCGGACTTCGTCCCGCTTCGCTAACATTTCTCAGAGAAGTTCCAGGGGTGAAGACTTTGCCGCGACTGATAACGGTGAAATCCCCGCCCATCAAGCGAACAAATTGACGGCTAATCGTCAGTCCCAATCCCGTTCCTTGCTGCACTCGCTGCCCCGATGCTGTTTGGAGGAATGGTTTGAATAGTTTCTCCAGTTCGTCCACTGCAATACCAACTCCCGTATCTTTTACTTCAAAGGTAATAGTTGTTAGTTGTTGGTTGCTAGTTATTGGTTGTTTATTAGTTGTTTCTCCCCAGCCCCTCTGCTCCTCTGTTCTGGGTTCCACTTTGACTGACACGCTCCCTATTGAGGTAAATTTAATCGCATTACTGATCAAGTTAATCAGCACTTGCCGCAACTTGACCTCATCAGTATAGATATATTGGGGAACATGGTCAGCACAGTCAAATCGTAACTGTAAGCCTTTATCTTGTGCTTCTAACGCAAACATATCCTCGACATCAGCCAGTAAGTAATAGAGGTCGAAGTTAGTTTCGTTCTTAGCCATGCGTCCGGCTTCAATTTTGGACAAGTCAAGGACTTGGTTAATTAGAGTCAACAAATGCTCTCCACTACGATGAATGATGCCAAGGTTCTCTTTTTGTTCTGTCAAGAGATTTGCGTCCTGGTTCATCAGTTGAGAAAAGCCGAGAATGGCGTTCAGAGGAGTTCGCAATTCGTGGCTCATGTTGGCAAGGAAGATGCTTTTAGCGCGGTTGGCAGCTTCGGCGGCATCTTTTGCCCGTTCGAGTTCTGCTTCGGCGAGTTTACGATCGCTAATATCTCGTCCTACCGCCTGGAATTCAACAATGCAACCGGAATCATCGAATATCGCTCGGTTAACCCACTGCGTCCAATGCACCTGGGAGCCAACAATCACCCGCTTTTCAACTGTGATCACAGGATTTTCTTGGCTCAGGGAATTAACGAGTCGGGCTACATATTCGCGGTCTTCTTCAAACACGACAGGTTCGTAGTGATGCCCGATGAGTTGTTCCTTGGTCAGTCCAAAAAATCGACAGAAGCCTTCATTGACAAAGGTCACGGTACCATCTGGCAGATACCGGGCAATCAGTTCTGTCTGGTCTTCCAGAATACCAAGGTAGCGTGCCTCGCTCTGCCGCAGAGCCTCTTGTGTAATTCTTTGAGCGTTAATTTCCTGTTCTAAGCGGACATTTTCGATGAGTGCTTTCTCAGCTTGCTTGCGATCGCTAATATCTTGAAAAGCTGCGATCGCATACTCTACACTACCCGTCTCATCGAAAATTGGCGTGCTGGTTGCTTCTAAGGGAACGATTCGCTCACTGTCGTGCAGTTCCAAATCATCTGCCCGTGTTTCTTCACCTAAGAGCGCTCGCGCCAGGGGTAGCTCTTCCACTGGATACCTCTCCCCAGTGCCTGCCCGATAAATCTGATAGGTTTTTGAGAGTTGCTCGATTTCGGTTTTTGGTAAATCTTGAATATTGAGTAACTGCTGTGCAACTGGATTGGCGTAAACTAGTTGTCCATTGGCGTCGTGAACGGATATGCCAAAAGGAATGGCATTGAGGAATTTATCCAGGCGATTTTGCGTCGATTGTACTTGAGTATAGAGTCTGGCATTCGTCAGCGCGATCGCCGCCTGTGTTGAGAGCAGTTGAATCACTTCCAAGCGATCGGGTGTAAAAACACCGTCGGCTAGATTATTTTCTAGGTAGACAATCCCAATCAGTTGCCCCTGATTGAGCAGTGGCGCACAAAGAATCGACTTAGGCTGGTAGGTTTGAATGTAAGTATCTTGGGTAAATCTGCCTTCACGGGCAACATCGCTTTCAATCAGTCCTTCCTGAGTCCTTGCAACATAGTGAATAATCGACGCAGGCAGGCAAGTTTCAACGGGAGTCGATTGCAACACTATCACCCGATTTGAATTAGCCTCACCTGACGCTTCGACTCTCAGCTCTCCTTGAGACTCTAAAATTAGATAGCCAGTTTGTGCCCCAGAACTTTCCAGCAGAATTCTCATCAACGTCGTAAGCAGTTTATCCAGCTCAATTTCACTGGCAATTGCTTGAGAGGCTTTCATCAGTGCTGCCAAATCCAGGATTTCACCTGAAGTATTACCAGGCGTATCAGGTAGGCTCTTGCGCGAATCTCTGGACATATTGGCTGTTGAAAAACGCTTTAGTATTTGTGGATACTGCTGTTCTAAATCCCTTATTTTAGCGGTTGCACCCCAACGTAAATAGCAGTAGTAAGCATTTAAGACATAGGCTTGGGCAACTTCCTTTTTTCCCCAAGCGAGGTAAAATTTGGCAGCCAGTTCGTTAGCCAAAGCTTCTTCGTTGAGATAGCCATTTTCTTTTGCTAAGGCAATGGCGCGATCGTAGCACTCAATCACCTTCGTCTTTTCATGCAAAACTCGATACCGCTCTGCCTCCACTAGATAAAATTTATGGAGATGAGTCATCGGAGCAAATCTAGCCCATTTTTTTAGCTTTTTCTGGTTGGCTTTCACCTTCTGGAGGATGAGTTTTTGCTCAGATTTAGATGCCTCAGAATAGATAGCAAGATGGACTAAAGAATTGTAGAAGTGGGAGAGAGGAATCGTTCCTACAGCACTATCAAGACATTTTTCGACCAACTTAGCATTTTCCAGAGCCTGCTGATAGTCTTGGAAAAGATAGCCAAGAACTAACTTGTAAAAATAAAGAGCGTGACAAATATTTTGAGCATTTGCCTCCAGATGCAGAGGTAACATTTTTACTTCGTCATAGCTTTCACCGATTAAACGGCACTTATCGTCAGCCCGCCCCATCAAGTTCAATACAACCTGTCGATTAAGTTGATTATAATAAAATGCTGTTTCTTGCCCCAGTTGGCTTAGAGCATGACTGTACATTGTCATCTCTCGCTCAACCGTTGCCAAGTCCTTACCCAATACATAGGAATGGTAGGAGTATACACAAGCCGCATAAGCTGCGTATTCTAAATCTCCGGTTTCTAGTCCAATCGAGTAAGCATCCCGCAAAGGATTTAGGGTTTCTCCAAGATGCTCTTTCCAATGTTTAATAAAATAATTAACGATAAATAACGTCCTAGCTTTGAGTTCTTTGGCATTGAACTTATCGACCAACCTAAGAGCCAGTTGACCAAATTGATAGCCAGTTTCAATATCTCCTACCGCTTCCCCAGAAAGAATGAGTCCATAAGTGGCATAGGCATAGGCAGAGAGCGTTGTATTGCCGTATTTCATTGATAAACTGACCTGTTTCAATGCCAACAATGGAAATAGTTTTGGTGCCGCAACATAGGCAGCAGAAAATACATCCGATAGGATACGCATTACCGCTAGCTTGTAAGAGTCAGTCATTTCCGGCAGGTTGATTAAATCTTCAACTCGTCTCCCTACCAAACTTAATTTTGTCCTTACCAGTTCAACTAAAATATCTAATTTATTGGGATTTCTTGGCAAGCGAATTCCCAACAGCTTTAATACTGAAAGTGCTGTTTCTATAGCTTCTAAGGCTTTGTTCTGAACAGTAAAAGCTTGAATCTTAACTCCATAGATTTTTACTGTATCCAACAGCGTTCTGGCTTGTTGCAGGACAACAGAAGCTAATTTTTCCATTTCCTCAAACTTGCCACTCAAGATAGCAACTTCTGCTGCTTCCACATAAAGTTCCAGAGTTAGGTTATACTGACGACTCCAGCTATCTGCACTGAGGTAATCTAAACCAATTCTTAAGTAGTTCGATGCCGATTCCCAAGCGGCTGATGCTTTCGCTTTTTTACCAGCAATGAGATTTAATTGAGCGAGTTTATCTCGTTCTAATTGAACGTTAATTGCTTCAATACCGAAGTTAAGTTGATTGACAATATCAAAAATCTTTTGTTGGAGTATCTGTGGCGAATTATTTTGCAACAACAATTGCCCGATTTTCCAGCGCACAGCTTGCTTGTCCTCTGAGGGAATCAGGGAATAGGCAGCTTGCTGGATGCGGTCATGAGCAAATTTATAAGTAATTTCTAACTCATTTGATTCTCGATCTGTTTGAATTAATTTGTAATCATCCCCGACAGGTAATATCAATCCCGCTTGAATGGCATTCCATAATTCATGAGCCGTTTCTTTTTGAGGATTTTCATTAATAATTGAAAGCGTTCTTAAATCAAATTGGTTGCCAATACAAGCGGCTAACTGTAAAATTCTTTGTGCTGACTCTGATAATCGTTGAATTTTCTCTGTCATTAATTCAACAACATTATCAGTTATGCTCCTAGTTATAATTTTTTCTAAATCCCAAGACCAAGCTCCAGCATTAGTATCAAATTTCAGGAATTGCTCTGCATAAAGCGACTTGAGAAACTCCTTGACAAAAAAAGGATTCCCCTGTGTTTTTTCCCAAACCAACTCGGCTAATCTTTGCGTATGGATGCACTCAGTCTTCAGGGTATCCGCAATGAATTCATTAACCTGGTTTAAATTTAGGGGTGAAAGCGAGAGATGATTAACTATTACCCCCTGCTTGTTCATCTCGGATAAGGTCAGCATGGCAGGATGAGTGGCGCTGACTTCGTTATCTCGATAAGCTCCAATCAAAAACAGATAGTAAGTATTAGCATGGGTCATTATAAGCTGAAGCAATTGCAGCGTAGCCGTGTCTGTCCACTGAAGATCGTCTAGAAATAGGACGACCGGAGCTTTAGTGAGGAGATGCTCTTGTTGACAAAAGACTTGAATAAAGTTTTGAAAAACTAAATTAAACCGATTTTTTGCTTCTGTTGAAGGTAATTCCGGGATAGTTTTCTGTTTACCAATAATCAGTTCAACGTCTGGAATGATATCAATAATAATTTGTCCGTTGGCTCCTAGTGCACGCCCAATCCTCTCTCGCCATTGTTGTAATTGGAGTTCAGGTTCAGTGAGCAATTGCCGCACCAATTCTTGCAAGGCAGCGACCAATGCCTGATAGGGAATATCCCGGTGAAACTGGTCAAACTTTCCTTTAATAAAGTATCCGCGTTTCTGAGGGATAAGCTTATATAGTTCCTGAACTAAAGCTGATTTTCCAATACCAGAGTATCCAGAAATTAGCATGAGTTCAGTTTGCCCAAGACTTGTCCGCTCAAAGGCGGTCAATAAACTCTCAATCTGCGGTTCTCTCCCATAAAGCTTTTGAGGAATTCGTAATTGAGGAGAAGTATCTTGGCATCCTAAAGTAAACCTTTGGATTACACCGTTTTTATATTGAGTAAGACAAGTTTCTAAATCGGCATTGATTCCCCTAGCACTCTGATATCGCTCTTCAGCCGTTTTTGCCATCAACTTCATGACAATGTCTGAGACAGTCAAGGGGATTTCTGGATTGATTTCATGAGGAGGTATCGGTTGTTTAGCAATATGGCAATGAACTAACTCAAGTGCATCGACGGATTCAAAAGGAAGCTGGTTGGTTAGCAATTCATAAAAGGTGACACCAAGAGAATAAAAATCGCTACGGTAGTCAAGTGAACGATTCATCCGTCCTGTTTGTTCGGGAGACATATAAGCCAATGTCCCTTCTAGAATATTAGGACTTTTGAGGCTAGGATTCTCTTGAGGTAAAAGGGTAGATAGTCCAAAATCAATAAGTTTTAATTGTCCCGTTCGAGAATTTAAGACAATATTAGATGGATTAATATCTTTTTGAATTACATTTTTTTGATGAACTTTGCCTAAAGCATCTGCGATTTTGATAGCAAGGTGGAGAAACTCTGGCAAAGAAAAGGGACGCTTCTCTATCAGGATTTTTAAGGACTCTCCTCCAACATCCTCCAACAACATGACTTGTGTGTTGTGGTATTTTCGCAGTTCGTAAGCTTTAATCGTTTCTTCTAAATTGAGACGGCGAATGATTTCGTATTCCTGCTGATAGCGATAGAGTTCGGCTGGCGCGGGATAATCCTCTTTGAGGAGTTTCAAAATCAGAGGTTGCTGATTTTTATTGAGGATACCTCGGTATACAAGGGAATTAGAACTTTCGTAAATTTGGCTGACAATTGTGATATCTGGCAGTGAAATCATGTTTGGGATTACTGCTGATTAAAAAGTTGAATACTATTCAATTAATCTAAGCCATAGTTCACCAAGGAATCGTGAACCATAGCTCTTTTTGTCCAAAGTCCAAAAAGCCAAATTATAAATTTGTAATGTTCGTTACGAATCTAACATTTTCCTCGAGGGCTATGCCAGAAAAATTGATTTGTGCAGAACTTAGACGTTGACAGGAGACAATCATGTGCAGTAGCCCTGAGCGGCTTAGCACGGTCTAGGGTTCATGGTTCATTGTTGATAGCTCGATTGTCCATGAACCCTGTTCGGCGCAGCCGTTGCCGAAGGCTACTATGAACCATGAACCTTACTAAGGGTGTCATTGTTAAAACCAATTGGTATAGTCGTTGCTATTCTTGTAGTTTTACAGTACAAATGTACCAGTAATTTTTCAGTCGCTAGTAGCGCCTCAAACCGACATGAAAGAACTGCAAGCAGGAATTCAACGAATTCAAGCCAAGTGCATTCCGCTCAATCGGAACCCTGTCTCAGAAAAGAAGCCAAGGAAACAAGGGCGATCGCATCCAACTATGGTGAAAGCACCACCACAACAGCTTGGTGAACCGCAAAGACCGCTTTTATCTTTTCCAGTCGGATCGTCTCTAGAGGTGCTACGCAAACGAATGAGTAAGGGAATGAGGCGCTTGGAAAGTCAAGCAGAACGGATTAATCGACTTTCTGCTGAGTTAGAAGTAGCGGTGTTGGAATTAAAAGCGATCGCTTCTGATATCAACCGAGATTGGAAAGCCATCCAAGCAACCCAAAAATCCTCTACAAGTACAGCTATCTGCGAGTATCGTGCTGCTGTTGTACCACAAGTTGAAATAAAATCAGATGGGTCATTTGTGCTGCAATCAAGAGCAGTAGATTTATTTCAAGCCGAACGCGAAGCAGCATTACTAGCCCAGACATTGCGACATCGGGCAAAGCAAAAGCGAGAACACCGTAGCGGCAAATAAGGAATCAGGTTTCCAGTCGCCAGTCCCTAGTGCAAGAAGGTAGAAGATAGGAGGCAGAAGGAATATTTCTTGCACAATAACCTTTTTGACCCAAACGGCACACGCTGGTCAAGGCTTCCTGTAAAAAGTGAGCTTCTACAAACCCCCCTCACGACTGAGCAACTAGGAGCCTCAAACTGCGAGAATAACCCCCAAGACGAAGAAAAAGGCAGAAACTACTAATCAAAATGTTTATCGACAAAAGCAAAGCCCTACTAGATAATCCCAAGCAGATGAATTATGGCATTGCTGTAACTGATGTCGATGGGGATGGCTCGTTTGAGCTATTTGTCGCTGGTTATAACGGTGCGAACCTAGTGCTGAAGTATAACGGTGAGGGTTTTGTCAATATTGCCGATGATGTTCTTGCCGATGCTGGACGGCAAGCGATTGGAGTAGCGGCTGGTGACATTGATGGGGATGGACGAGAAGAAATTTATGTATTGAATACCGACTCCTACGCAGGACGAAAGCAATTTGCCGATAGATTGTTTGATTACCAAGATGGGAAATGGGTAGATTTATTTTCCTTACCCGAAAATCAAAACGTCCTCAATCTCACAGCAGGTCGTTCGGTGATTTGTATAGACCGCCATGGTAATGGAAAGTATGGTTTTTTTATTGCCAATTATGGCAGCCCAATGCGGTTGTATGAGTTGGATGATAACGGTCGGCTGGTTGATGTTGCACCAGAAGCCGGATTGGATTTAACAACGGGTGGACGGGGAATTATTTCACTGCCCTTAGTTTCCGATCGCATGGATATTTTTACGACAAATGAGCGGGGACCGAACTTTTTATTTTGCAACCAAGGCGATGGTACGTTTGAAGAGATTGCGGAATTAGCGGGTATCAGTGATCCCTACCAAAATGGTCGCGGTTTAGCTGTTTTGGATGCTGATGAAGATGGTCGATTTGATATTGTGTACGGCAATTGGCAAGGACGACACCGGATGTACTTGCAACAGGAACCGGGAAAATTTAAAGAAGTCGCCTCTCCAGACATGGCAATGCCATCTCGTATTCGTACTGTGATTGCTGCTGATTTTGATAATGATGGTTATGAAGAATTGTTTTTCAACAATATTGGTGAACCTAATCGCTTGTTTGCACGCCAAGGTGACAACTGGAAGATGATTGATACTGGCGATGCTTGGGAACCGGATGGTTGGGGGACAGGTGCTGCCGTTGGTGATTTAGATGAAGATGGTCAGCTTGCTGTGTTCATTAGTCATGGAGAATCGGGTTCTCAACCCATGACGCTCTATTCTCCACCAAAAAACGATAACTCTTGGCTTAGGGTGCTACCACTAACAGCTCAAGGTGCCCCTGCAAGAGGAGCAATTGTTACCTTAGTTGGCGAAGATAGAACTCAACGACGAGTAATTGATGCAGGTAGTGGCTATCTCTGCCAGATGGAACCTGTCGCCCATTTCGGACTTGGTAAGAACCCTTTTGTTAAACACGTTGAAGTGCGCTGGACTGATGGTAAAACTGCCACAATTGAATCACCAAAACCGAATCAAATTATCCGGGTTTCTCATCCTTCTTCTTAACAGTTGGCTATCCTATATAAGTAGATGGAGTGTAACTCATTGCGTCTTTGCTACACCGTTAGTTATTTAACTCGTTAGCCTTCAGCAGTACTTTCCCAATAAGAATAAGTCTTACTCCCAATGTTCTTATTCTCTTCTATGTAAATTTGGTTTAAACATTTGAAAAGAGCCTGAGCATAGTCTTCTAAGCCAAGGAGTCTCAAACTGGTCAGAATTCTAGTGAGGCGAAGATAGTTGTGATTTCCCTCCTCAATCCAGTTTAGTTTTCTCTCTAGATAATTATCAGACTTTGTGATTTCGATACCTGACTCATCAAATTTGTTGCATTGCATTCCGTAAAAATGAAGCATTACTTCGAGTGATTTCCTCAATCGTAATCTTAGTTGCTCGTGTGTCCTAAACGCTTTAATTACTTCATCATTCAGAATCGGTGCGTTCCGGTTAAATCGACTCTTTTCTTTTAAAGGAAAGAGCCACTGAATGTAGTCATGTGTATATTCCAGCTTTTGATAATCCCATAACCAGATATCTTCTAGCATTCGCCCTGATGAGTCGGGAGAGCGACCTTGATAGAAAGCCAAAATATTTTCTGATACTTCGTTAGACATGATGATCTAAAGACCTTGATTATAATCGTTGGGTTCAATTAAACTCCAAAGATAGTAGTGGGGTTCTTCCAGCGTTAGTTAGATATTAAGATGTTTTGCTTTGTATCTTGCTTCTTAAATTTTAAATCTATCGAGAAGTAGTAATAGTTGGTGACGCTCGTGAACGAAACTAACCCTGAAACAACCCCATTACACTCAATGAATCCACTGGAGCAATTTTCCGATCGCGCAACAGCTTAGGCAAAGTATAGACCCAGTTATCCCAAAGAAGCGATCGCTACTTTACTCGCCGGATTGGGTAATCCATCACAACTAGTAGCCGCAGATAAAGGAGAGGCACAACAGCAGCTTGTCTTAGGTTTGAAGCAAATCTACGAACGCGATCGCGATGAACATGGCTTAGTTTATCTGGCATATCACACCAGTGTTTACCTCGCCCAACCGAAACTGGAATATCAGACGGTCTAAAGTCCCTTGATCTAAAATCGCTATGCTGTAAAAGAGCATCTGTCCTTTCACGAGTGGATAGTTGACACCCATGACCAAAAGCCTCAACCCCACAACGTTGCCCCCCGCCTTTCCCGACCCTACCCAACTCCCCGACTCCGACGGCACGTTTGTGGAAAACTTCCAAGAACATCCCCAGAGTATCCTACTCACCGATTCCCTGGAAACCACACTGCAAACCCTCCACCCGGACGGAGAGTATGCGATCGGGCAAGATTGTGGCATCTACTGTCGCGAAACTGAGCCTCCTGAACGTGGTGCAGAAGCTCCTGACTGGTTCTACGTTCCTAACGTTCCGCCCCTTTTTGATGGCGAAATTCGCCGCTCTTATGTGTTGTGGCGAGAGTATATTGTGCCACTGATTGCGATCGAGTTTGCTAGTAGTGATGGTTCTGAAGAACGAGACAATACCCCTTTGTCTCGTCTACCAGAAGGGATTAACCAGAAGCCGGGAAAATTTTGGGTCTACGAGCAGATTATCCGGATTCCCTATTACGCTATCTACATCATTAAAACCAGCGAACTGGAAGTTTATAACTGGGTCAACACTCGCTATCGTCGCTTGGAACCCAACGAGCGCGGACATTACACGATCGAACTAATGGGAGTAGAATTGGGTGTCTGGGAAGGCAGCTATCAAAATCAAACCCAGCGATGGTTGCGTTGGTGGGATAATCAGGGAAATTTGTTGCTAACAGGTAGCGAGCAAGCCAAACTCGAACGTCTCCATACCGAACAAGAACGCCAACGAGCTGACGCTGAGAGCCAACGAGCTGAAGCAGAACGGCAACGCGCCGAGCAAGAACAGCAACACAAAGAGCGATTAGCGGCGTATTTGCGATCACAGGGGATCGATCCCGATCTCATTTGAGCCTTGGCGGTTGCTGTATTTTTCTAGGATAGGAAAAAATTGCGATCGCTTGCGACTTCTTCTCAGAAAGTGTTTGTATAGCAGTAGCCACGAACGTTAGGAAATTAAGGGGAGAAGAGCGTTCCTTAACTAGAGCCGATTTGACCCAAAGCTGACCGCTGATGGCTATACATGCTCGTTAAGCAGTTTTAGGTTCCCTTGTTCGACGATTGTTCACTAATTGCCGGATGACGCTTGCGCCTTTTTTCCGAAAATGGGGCATAGAGGCGGGGTTTAACCGCGTTCCAGTCAACAATTAACCGTCAACGTCAACAACAAGCTGCGATGTTTGTCAATTGTGCTAAGGAGCGTGGTAATTTGCAATGTACAGATAATGACAAAGTACAAACGCATGAACCGCGAAATCCTGCAAGCTCTCGATGATGTTGGTATTCGGTTTGTTCGCATTCTCTGGTGTGACAATGCAAACATCATACGCGGCAAGGCGGTACACCGAGTTACGTTGTCTGACTACCTCAATAATGGTGTTGGTATCTCAGCCGCTCAGCAAGCTGTTCCTGTAATGTATGATGCACCAGCACCTGGTAGTGGTCTGGGGCCAGTGGGTGAAGTGCGCTTGGTGCCAGACTGGAATACCTTTACACCCTTACCCTATGCTCCTCGTCACGCTCGTGTGATAGGAGATATGGTCAAAGATGGTCAACCTTGGAACCTCTGCCCTCGGAACTTCCTCAAAAAGATGATTGCTGAGGCGAAAAGTGAGGGGTTGGAAGTGATTGCGGCGTTCGAGAATGAGTTCTACCTGTTGCGGCAAACAACAGAGGGGATTGTGCCAGCAGACGAGACGGTTTTTGCCTCAACCTTAGCGATGGATTTGCATCAGTCAGTGATTGATGCAATGGCAGAAGCACTTGTACAGCAAGGAATGCTAGTGGAGCAATATTATCCAGAGTCGGGGCCAGGACAGCAGGAAATTTCGATCCTTTATTCTAAAGCGTTAACAGCAGCCGATCAGCAAATTGCCTTTCGTGAGACGATAAGAGCGATCGCACTTCAACACAATCTCAAAGCCTCATTCTTACCCAAAATCTTTGCTAACAAAGCAGGTAGTGGCTGCCACCTCCACCTCAGCCTTTGGCATGATGGACAGAATCTCTTACCAAATTTAGACAGCCAGGGAGAACTTTCAGAAATTGCTCGTCGCTTTATTGCCGGAATTCTCCACCACCTCCCAGCACTGATGGCACTGACAACACCCAGCACCAACTCCTATCGACGGATTCGTCCCCAGTCTTGGAGTGGGGCATTTCGCTGTTGGGGAATGGATAATCGTGAGGCGGCAATAAGAGTACCGAGTAATCCTGAAGAAGAGAGTCCCACGCATTTTGAACTCAAGACGGTAGATGCCTCTGCCAATCCTTATCTAGCTTTAGGTGCAGTCATTGCAGCAGGACTGGATGGTGTACGACACTGTTTTGAGCTAGGAGAAGCTGTATCAGTAGACCCTGGACACTTAAGCGAGTCAGAACGCAATACCCGTGGCATTGATTTGTTGCCCATCAACTTAGGTCTGTCGATTGAGCAACTTAGCAGCGACAACATTCTCTTAGATGCCTTAGGTACAGAACTTGCTCAAGCCTACCTAGCTGTACGCAAAGCGGAGTGGGAGGCAATGAAAGATCTAGAGATGGAAGAGGAAGTAAAGCTTTTGTTAGAACGATATTAAACAAAATCTGCCTGGTAAGCCTTTTGACAGTTTCATCAATCAGACACCACTTAAACTAAGCGAACCAAAACATAGTTTAATTGAGTGGGCTAAAAGCTATGGTCAGTTCTACTAACGAAAAGTCAGTGGTGTATGGTGCCTGTCCCCATGACTGTCCCGATACTTGCTCGATGCTGGTTACAGTGGAGAAGGGTCGAGCCGTTAAGGTAGAAGGACACCCTGACCATCCCTACACGCGGGGTACACTCTGCGGTAAAGTTAGCGATTACCTTGACCGAGTTTATAGCCCCGATCGCATCCTATATCCCATGCGGCGCGTTGGGCAAAAAGGCAGTGGGCAGTTTGAGCAAATTAGTTGGGATGCTGCCCTTGATGAAATTGCCTCCCGCTTCAAGCAAATCATCAATGATTACGGCTCTGAGGCAATTATGCCTTCTAGTTACTTGGGGCATGAAGGTCTCCTCAATGGTCTAACGGTAGGTGATGCCTTCTTCAATCGTTTAGGTTCCACCATTGCTGAACGTACCTTCTGTATCTCCTGCACCAGCACCGCCTATCTAATGACCTACGGCCCCACGCATGGAACTGACCCCGATACATTCAGCCACTCTCAGTACATTATTCTTTGGGGCTGTAATGCACTAAGCACAAACGTCCACTTGTGGCCCTTCATCCAAGAAGCTCGGAAAAACGGAGCGAAGTTAGTTGTTATTGACCCAGTGCGTACTCGCACTGCTCAACAAGCGGATTGGCATATCCCTGTTCGCCCTGGTACTGATAGTGCCCTTGCTTTAGGGATGATGAATGTCATCATCAACGAGAATCTAATTGATGCTGACTATGTGGAAAAATACACCGTTGGATATGAAGAACTGAAACAACGGGTTAACGAGTACCCGCCTGAGCAAGTTGCTGAAATTACAGGTATTCCTGTAGAAGACATTGTGACTCTGGCACGAGAATATGCCATAACACAGCCATCAGTAATTCGCATCGGAGTAGCCCTAGAAAAACAGGCTGGCGGTGGTCAGGGAGTCCGAGCGATTTGCTGTCTGCCTGGGTTGGTGGGTGCATGGCGACATTTGGGAGGAGGGATGCTGCAAGCACCGATGTGGCCCTTCCCGATTCGTGGAGAAGTTGTCCATCGTCCTAACTTCATTAAGCCAGGGACGCGGGTTGTCAACCAGTGGCAACTTGGTCGGGCGCTAACTGGAGAACTCGCTCTCGACCCTCCCATCAAGGCATTGTTTGTCTACAACTGCAATCCAGTCACCCAGTCGGCAGAGCAAGACAAAATTGTGGCGGGTTTAGCCCGTGAAGATTTGTTTACTGTAGTGAGTGAGCAGTTCATGACGGATACGGCTGACTATGCCGATATTGTGTTGCCCTCAACCACTCAGATTGAGAACTTGGATCTGATGTTTTCCTGGGGGCATACTTATGTAACCTTAAATGTACCTGCGATCGCACCTTTAGGAGAAGCTATTCCTAACACAGAGCTATTCCGTCGTCTAGCTGCCCGGATGGGGTTTGACGACGAGTGCTTTAAGCTCAGTGACGAAGAGTTGGCAATGGAGGTACTCGATTGGTCAGCCCCCGTTATGCAGAATATGGATATGGATCTGCTTAAACAGCAGGGCTATGCCAAGTTGGATGTCAATTTAGTTCCTCACGCTGAAGGGAATTTCCCAACTCCATCAGGCAAGTGCGAATTCCTATCCTCAATGAAGGTCGATAGTAACTATGTTGTCCCTGTATTCCGTCAGGGGTACGAAGAATACCCACCAGGAGAACCCATCGACCCACTGCCAACGTACACTCCCCAACGGGAATCCGTGCAGAGCAATCCAGAGTTGGCAAACCGCTATCCTCTGAGTTTGTTGTCAGCCAAGCCACATCAGTTCATCAATTCCTGCTTTGCCAATTTACCTAAGCACCTGAAGCTTCAAGGTGAGCCAAAGGTAATTATCAATCCAGAAGATGCTCTCAAGCGGGGGATTGTTGAGGGGCAGATTGTGAAGGTTTTCAACGACCGAGGTGCATTTCAAGTACCCGCAAAAGTTAGTGATATCACTCGCCCAGGTGTTGTAGTTGCACCTCTAGGCTATTGGCGTAAGCTCAGCCATGCAGGTAACACCATTAATGCTGCTACTGCGGCTACATTTGCAGACATGGGTCATGCCGCTGCGGTTGGAGATTCGTTAGTAGAAGTTGCTTTGGTCAGTTAATAATCAAAGATTTGCCAATGTGTTGCTAGTTCAAACAGCATCTAAACCTGCTGGAACTACTGGGTTTATGATGACAAGCCCCAACACATGCATGATTATTCCCGTTATCTGGACGATACTGGAGAAGATTTGTTAAGTAACGCTCATAACAACTCTATGCTCTCCCGTATCAAAGAATTAGCCGAAGCCTTGAAGCCTCGCCTAATTGAAATCCGGCGTCATATTCATGCTCATCCAGAGTTGAGTGGTCAGGAACACCAGACAGCGGCATATGTTGCTGGTGTGCTATCTTCCTGCGGCATTGTGGTGCAAGAGGCAGTCGGGAAAACAGGACTCATTGGAGAGCTAGTGGGTCGCACAGATGAAAGGTTAGTAGCAATCCGCACCGATATGGATGCTCTACCGATTACTGAACGCACTTCTGTTGAATTCGCCTCACGTCGGCAAGGAATCATGCACGCCTGTGGTCATGATGTCCACACTACAGTCGGCTTAGGTACAGCAATGGTACTGTCTCAACTCGGTGAAGTCTTCCCAGGTAATACCCGCTTTTTGTTCCAACCGGCAGAAGAGATTGCCCAAGGGGCAAAATGGATGGTGAAAGATGGGGCGATGAATGATGTCAGTGCGATCTTTAGCGTTCATGTTTTCCCCTCGATTCCTGCTGGTTCCATTGGTATCCGCTATGGGGCACTGACGGCAGCAGCGGATGACTTAGAAATCATCATTATGGGAGAATCGGGTCACGGTGCGCGTCCTCATGAGGCAATTGACGCAATTTGGATTGCCTCACAGGTAATTACAACACTACAGCAGGCAATTAGCCGCACTCAGAATCCACTACGCCCTATGGTATTGACAATTGGGCAGATTAGTGGTGGACGTGCCCCGAATGTAATCGCTGACCAAGTGCGCTTGACGGGAACCGTGCGATCGCTTCATCCCGATACTCATGCCGATCTTCCAGGATGGATTGAGAGCATTGTCGCAAGTGTTTGTAATACTTTCGGCGCTCGCTATGAGATCAACTATCGACGGGGAGTGCCTTCAGTGCAAAATGACTTAGCGTTAACACAGCTATTGGAGGCATCAGCAAAAGAAGCATGGGGAAGCGATCGCGTTCAAATCTTACCGGAACCCTCCTTAGGTTCAGAAGACTTCGCAATCTATCTACAACATGCTCCCGGTACAATGTTCCGCCTTGGCGTTGGCTTCCGAGATAAACAAAACTATCCCCTGCACCATCCGCAATTTGAAGTGGATGAATCAGCAATTGTTACTGGTGTCGTCACTCTTGCCTATACGATCTACCAATACTGGCAGAAGCGTGGCTAGGTGTTTCTAACTACTGATAGATTGGTCAACGCGACATTTCGACTAAGCTACGGTTATCTTCAAGATAGGAAATTTAGACATTATGGCATCCCCCACACCCTTGAAAGGTCTGGAATTAGTTGATTGTGCAAAAGCTAATGCTAAGCAGGGAATTGAAACAGCAGCCCAACTGTGTGGTTATGGTCAAGACCTCAGAACCTTCAGTCAAGAACTGAAGCAAGCTTGTGATGGGATGGGTGTCAAAATTACTGAGTTAAGCGACTTGATTACTGACCAAGATAATCTGATTCAGACAGAAGGCGAGATTGTTGCCCCAGAATCAGAAAGTGTACTCTAGCAGTCTATTGGTGAGTAGCTGGATTAAGGTGTAATTGCTTAATTTTTTTGTGTTGAATTTCTTGATTGCCTAGCCTGACTATTGCTTGCTGCTGTTGCACAGGGTCGTCCATCAGCGTCTAAAAAGTAGCATGGCTCAGCACTGACATTACTTGAACGATTGTCTGACTCTTGAGATGGTTTCTTACATAAACTGCCTAGATCTAGAGTTCTACCATCTTCAGTGTGCATATAGCAAACCAGCATATCTGTGTCTGATTTCGGTACGATTCGGTAGTCTACTTTCACCAAGAATGGAGTGCTAAAAGCTATCTTAGGCAGCAGAGTAATAACCACAGATACAGCAGTAGTTAAGTAAAAGAATTTCAGCATTGTATTAAATTAATTTGTTTACTGAATTGCCTTTTTATCTAGAAACAGTTAGCGCGACTGAGAGAAAGTCAATAGCGATCGCTATTTCATAAGTCGGTATAAAGCGGCTGACGTGAACCACCGTTGCTCAACCGCTTGCCTGCGAGGTTGAGCATTTGTCCTCGTCATAATCTAACCAACCCAATTTCTACTAGTGCTTGCGTTGTAATTCCCAAGCCGAGCAGTGCGACAAAAAGCGCACTCAGGGCAGGTAGTATCCTTACTAACCGCATCTGTGTCGGCACACGCTCGAAGAGGCGCTTAGCCGAGACGAGCAGCAATCCCAACCCAGTCAGCACTCCAGCCAATCCCAAACTGAAGGCAAACACTAGCAACAGTCCAAATCCGACACGACCCAGAGCAACAGCACTCAGTAGAACAACTAAGGCTGAGGGACAAGGGACAAGACCACCAGAGATGCCCAAAACAAGTAGGCTACGCCAGGTAACAGGGGAGCCGTCAGTACCAGGAGGTAAGTGTGAGTGTTCAGCATGGCTATGCCCAGGCTCGTGATGATGGTGATGGTCATGGCTATGCCCATGTTCGTGGTGATGATGGTCATGGCGATGACTGTCGATGTGGTCGTGAGAATGGTGACTAGCGTGCCTGTGTCCAAAAGGCAATTTCCTAAGCAACTGAGTACGACCGATTCGGCTAATGAACAGGTTCAGACCGATCGCAATTACCATTAGACCCGATATTACGCTAAGCCAAGGGTATAGTTGCTCTGGCAGGATGTACTTGGAGGCGAAGAGGGTTATCAACCCTAGAGCGAACACACCAGTTGTATGTGCGATCGTTGTTGTTAGCCCCAAAAAAACAGCATGTTTAGCGGTTGCCCGCGAACCTGCCAGATAAGCACCGACTATCGTCTTCCCGTGTCCGGGTGACATCGCGTGCATTGCGCCCCAGAGGAAGGAGCCAAACACAGCAACTAGCAACGTTCCAGTTTGTTGCCAGAACAAACCTGACATTAACGAAAGCTCTCGGCTTTCTGGACTGAAGATAAAGCTTTGCACTTGTCCAGGGTGCAAAATGGTCGCCAAGCAACGAGCGGTAGCTACTCCTGGCAGAAACAGATCATAGTGAATCTTTAACCCTTGGACGGGTTTGAGCCAAGTGTAGACCAACACTAAAGTACTGTGAGTACCGACAGTGGCTTTTAGATTTGACGGGACGGCAGACACATCTGACGGTTTGATAGTCAGGCTACCCTTATGGTTTTCGCCATCTGTGAGCCGGATTTTTTCTTCTAGAAAGGTCTGAAGCTCTGCTTGATGGGTGCGTATTTCATCCGGCGAGAGCTGGCTATCCCGGTTGTCATCGGCTGACGCTACTAAACCCGTGGGAAAAGTTAGTGTAATTTGGGCATCTGCCTCGCCCACCACAATCTCAGCAACAGCCAAATCAGCCCAATGCGTGAAACCAGGGGTTGCAAAGAAGGTTATGGAGAGTAACAGCGACCCCAGAAACGACAAGATAAGCCTGTATATACGCCACTTTCTATTCATAATTTATGTAAACCCCACGTTTGAATGGTTTCAATTCATCCCTAAAAGTCCTACTCCCAGTCCCAAAGCCCGCTGGGCTTGTTCGTCGAACGTGGGGTCAGTTTCCTGAGCAAGCCGAAAGAAGGCAAGGGACTGAGATTGATTTCCCAATGCTTGTTCGATTACGCCAGCTTGATGAAAAAGTCCAGGGTCGCGTATGCCTGAGCGAAGTGCTTCTTGCATTACTGTTCTTGCTTCGGGCCAGCGACCTGAGCGAGAGAGTGCCTCGGCTAATGTGCCAAGTGTCTCAGCATCACGCCGAACACGCACCTCCATCTGCATTAAGGTCAATGCTTCATCAATATCCTTGGAACTACCCCGCTCTAGTACCAGACGCGCCAACTCACGCCGATGTCCAAAGGCAGCCGCCTCCTGGCGTAGCCGTGCTTCGGCTTTGTCGCGCCATGACTTTGCTTCTGGTTGGTCACCGGATAAATCTTTGACGCGAGCCATGCCCCGCAGAGCGACATGATCGTAAACAGTAGGAGAATTCTTCGAGGCAAGGAAGAATTTTGAGTAATAACCCTCAGCCGTCTTGTAGTTTCCCTGCCGAACCTCCAACTCTGCCAGATTCAAAAGTGCTGGGGGATATTGCGGCAAGACGCGCAAAGATTCCTTGTAGAGAGCGTGAGCTTTTTTGAGTTCTCCTCGCTTAAAGTAAAATCGACCAAGTAACGTTCGGGTCCAGATTGAACCACCCGTTTCTCCAGGTTCTTCGGCAGCCAGAGCCTGTTGGAAGCTTTGAAGGGCTGCGTCATCCTTCCCTTGTGCTACCTTTACCAGACCTTGTAATGTCAAGGCTCCTAGAGTAGGAGTAAGATTTACCAGGCTATCAGCTACAATGCTTGCTTCTTCTACCTTGCCCGTCGCCAACTTGGCTGTCACCATAATGGAGAGGGCATCCTCTTTACCAGATGCCTTTTCGGCTAGACGAATGGCTTCGGCAAAGTCATGCCTAGCTTGTGCAACCTGAGCTAATGCCAAAACTGCACCGTCATTGTGAAAGGGTAACTTTGCGAGTGACTGTTGCGCTGTTTGCTCAGCTAGTAAATACCAACTAGCATCTCCAGTAGCACGAGCTTTCTTTAGGTAAGTGCCAGCTAGTGAGGCTCGGTCTAGTCCATCCTCCGGATTCTGGCGGATGCGCTCCTGATAAAAAGCCATCTCTTTGCCCAGAGCTAGCGTAGTAGTGCCGGACGGAGGACGGGAAAAGCGGTAGCGGTAAGGGGTATCGAGTCCAGCCTCTCCATTCAAGAAGCGCAAACCAACGGGGACGGATAACAGAATACCTACAACTGGCAGTGCAACTAACAGCGGCAGCCAAAAGCGTTTCCGAGTTTCCGGCTTGTCCCCGTATTCGTGATAATTGGTAGATTTCATATCACTCTTAGGGAAATAGGCAGGGGGAGCAGAGGAGGCAGATTTCAATCTTTGGTGGTAGTCAATCTGCCGTAATTGCTTTCTTTGGAAAAAGAGTAGCAGCGATTGAGTAGCTGCTACCCTACTGGCTCTTCTTCGTGAGTGTTAGTTGGCCGGAGCTAGGTAGGGGAACGAAGTCACTAATGGATCGTGACCCTGTGCTGGGTTGCCCGGAGTGCCTTCATAGGACACGTTATCGCTTGTAATCGCTCCATTTGTTAGTACGCTAAGCGTGATGTCCACGACATCATCTTCAATCAAGCGTCCACGGATGGGACTACCACTGGCATTCAAAGCATTGGCATAGCCACTGGGTCCGGTTGTATCGATTCGCATGACATCTGGCAGAAAAGCACCAAGCAGGGCATTCGCTCTGGCATCATTATTACCAACAGCAAGCAGCGTCTGTTTCGCTTCAGCAACAATGGGTCCTGCAATGTTGGCGGCGGGTTGTTGACCTGCCAGGGCAGCCGCTTCAAAATCGGGACCGACGCTATTCAATGCGTTGAGAAAATCGTTGGTTACAATCAAGCCTTCATTAACGGCAGGTCGTGCTAGACGCTCAACTTGATTGAACTTGTTGCCTTTTCCTGGGACTGAAACTGTTTCCCAAACATCGAACGTTGTTGCGGAGGTCGATCCCTGTAAGAACCTGATTGGCACTCGCACTGCGATCGCGTTTACGTTGTAGCCTTTAGCAAAGTCAACCGCCGTGTTAGGGTCGCGGAAGCCTACCGCAGGTGCGATACCAAGCGCACCTGCACGCACCCGGAAGAATTGCTCAACATCGAAGAAGAATGGATCTTCCCGAAGCCCAGCGAACACACTCAATGTTGAGCCATTTAGGGAGACTTGAGCAACATTGGGGTTTGCCTTGATCGAAGTAGTGCGGAGGGTTTGGTTAGCAACCGTTGTCACACCGTCTTTGATTGCTGTTAGCTGAATAGTCTGCTGCCCATTTGCGTTTGGTTGACCAAAATTAAATCGAAGTACGACATCGGGTACACCAGTGGGAGTAGCGTCATTATTGGTAACACGACTCACCTTGAACTCGTAACGCGCCCTAGTGCTGAAGTAGTACTGCTGATTTGCTAGCGATCGCGGATTTGTGTTCATGATCAAGATCAGATCTTCTTCAGCCGCATTCGCGTTCTGATCTTGTTCTCGAAACACAAATAGGTCTGTCAAATTTAGATTGCGACCCTTAATTTCGGTTTCACCATCATCATGATCTGAAGCGTTGACATACAAAGCACCAACTCCACCGATTAGAGTTACTCCTAGAAGCAGTCCTGCTAATCCGAGTATCTTTTTCAAATTCATAATTATAAACCTTGCTTAGTTGACGATGAATCGTATCTTTTACAGCAAAGGAATGTATCCCTTGCTCTACTCGTTGATGAATTAGAAATCTAGTAATTTGGTCTTGGCTATGCATCAAGAAAGGTGAATGTAAAAGTAAGAGTTACTGTTACAACTAACTAGATGAGGCTCAATTGCTGTTTATTTACTCTGTTGTGTTTTTCTTGTTTTTCAGTTGAGAAACCACAACCCCAGCACCAAGCGCCAACATACTCAAAACCGAAGTGGGTTCGGGAACACGCTCAACTCCGGCTTCAACTCCAGTTAAAGCGATCGTGTAGCTCCCACTTGTAGTACTTGTCCCTTCAAAACCACTTAGGGGTGACCCGCCCCCAACACCAGTCGGCTCGAAGGCTACACCCGTGAGAAAATCCGGGAAAATTTTTCCATCAGCACTAACAGGGTCATAACCAAAGCCAGAGATTGCTAAATAATAGATACCGGATTCAATCGGAGAAAAACTAGCTGACGGAAGGGTAGCTTGTGATGAAAAAGAGTTATCATCATTTGCATAAATGCCCCTACCGAATGAATCGAATAGAAACAACTGTGGATCTTCCAGAAGCTCGGTCGGGGCATCTAAAGTATTATCAATAGGAATCTCGATTAGAGTATCAAGGTTGAGTGTTGTAGCCGAGAATGTCTGACCACCCGTTAAAAAGATTTGGAACAGGTCAGCGTCGCTTGAGAGAAATCCAGATATGGACTCTAGTGGGAGTGTCCCTTGTGGAATCACCCCGGCTGTGTTGAGAAGCTCACCGACATCATTGCTCTCAGTAAACGTAATCGCTTGTGCCGAACCCGAAGCCAGTACCGTGCTGAGTACTGAAATCGTTGCTACCCATACAAATTGTTTCATTAGATGCCTTTGTTTTCTAAGGTTTTCACGAGGGTAAAGCAGCGTGAAGTTGCCTTGATTGGAGAGTCGCTATTGTGTTGGTTGGATTATCCCTACCAACACGGGAAAAGTTTTCTTTCATCGAAAATTCTCCTAGCACAGTTAGTCTTCCTCTTTCTCGCGGAACTAACCAGACCAAAAACTGTTCATTTTATGCTCATTTTTTGTTCCTGAGAGGCAAATGAGCATCAAGCATCCAAGTAGAGACGTTTCACCACAAGGTTTCTACGCCCTCAGCATGGAGGAAGCAAGAAAAATCTCTTGTCTCCCTGAAATGAGGAGGTTTAGGGAGGAGTCTTCCCAGGATTTAGGCAAAAAGTCTAAGGTTTTGTGGGTTCCTTATTTAAGTTCAGATAGCTGCTGTTGCACTTGCGCGATCGCATTTTCCAACTGTGTTAATCGTTCTGATTGATTAGCTAACCGTGCTAAACCACTCTCTAGTTGCTGCTGAAGTTCTGCTGAGTGTTGTAATCCCTCTGGTTGAGGTAGTTCATCAATGCATTGTTTGAGTGCGGTGATTACAACAACTAAACTCTCAATCTGCTCTAATTCAGGGCGCTTGTTGAATTGCTCAATCAAGTCATCCACACGAGATTGTAATGGCACAAGGGAGAGGCGCAATCCATTTTGCCGTTCTTTAAGCTCCTCAACCGTTGAAATAATAGAAGTTAATTCTTGGCTGGGTGCGATATTTTGAATATCTTTTTTAAGTTTGGTGTTAGCCACGTTTAGTGAATTGATGGCACTCCTTAACTGTTGTACCTGAGTGCTAACGGCAGAACTTTGCTGATAACGTTGTTCTAAGCGACGACGGTTAATGACATTCAACAAGAGCGAGAGAGAAACTGGTGCTAAACCATAAATCGCTTGTTGGGAAAAAAACGCGATCGCTGAGCCGCCTACTGCGCTACCAATAGAGACGTATTCTGCAATGTCCAGCCAGCGACGATTGTTTGACATGGTAATTGGCACCTTACTCTCGTTGCCAAATTTTAACAGTGCCATCCGCACCAGCTCCAGCGATGAGCTGACTGTCAGGACTCATTGCCACTGACATCACTGAACTTGCCGAATCATGAGTGAGGACAGCTAATTGTTGACCTGTTTGTAGCTGCCAAATTTTAATCGTACCGTCTGCGCCACCAGTGATTAGGATTTCGCCATCGACGCTAAAAACTACTGACATCACTGGCTCTAAATGAACGTTGAGAGCATTCAGCAGTTCTCCAGTACCAAGCTGCCAGAATTTTACATTGCCATCGGTACAACCTGCTGCAACTATCTCACCATCGGGGCTAATCGCTAATGAGCAAATGGAACTAACATTACCTGTGAGGGTAAGGGCAAATGCTGATGTTGTCTCGGTTTCCGTCGTATCCAGTTGTCGCAGAGTAATAATTCCATCACTACCACCACTGGCAATCGTCTGTCCATCCGGGGTTAGAGCGATCGCAGCTACAGCTCCAGCATTTTGTGCGACATCACTCAGGAATTTCCCTGTATTTAGATGCCATAGCTTGATTGTCTCGTCAAAACTGCCACTAATGAGAATCTCACCATCGGTCGTGATTGCTAGTGAGCGAACCGAGCCACTATGACCCGTTAGAGTCTTTTTTACTTTTCCTGTATTCCAACGCCACAGCTTGATTGTCTCATCAAAACTGCCACTAGCAAGGGTTTGCCCATCGGAACTGAGTGCAAGACAAAGAATTCCTTTTGTATGCTTTGATAATGTGCGAATGAGCGTTCCTGTCGCTAGTTCCCAGAGCTTAATTGTTTTGTCGAAACTGCCACTAACAAGGGTTTTTCCGTCCGGGCTGATGGCAATAGAGCTAACCCAGTCTGAATGTCCTGTCAGGGTGTGTAAGTGCCTCCAGTTTAGTTGTGATACAGGTACGGATTCTGTTAAGGGTGAGGATGAGACAGATTGCGTCTCTACAGGTGCAGATTCTGTTAAGGGTGGGGATGAGACAGATTGCGTCTCTACAGGTGCAGGCTCTGGATTCGTGGGAAAGAGCGAGGGTTGGCTGACGGCTTTACTCGGTGGTGCTTGCGCTTCTTCCGGCGGATTAGCTTGGAGTTGCCGTTCAATCTCCTCCATTCGGCTTTTCCAGCTATCGGGCAATTGGCGATGAATCCGGGCAAGTTCTGCGGTGGAGTCAGCGATCGCTTTTTCTAACTTCTCAACTCTTGCGGGTAGCGATGCACTGTTGAGGTATTGCACGACATTGTTGAGCGATTGCTCTAAATTCGCGAGTTGTGCCTTAAGTTGAGCAACTTGCAAGTCATCCGGTTGAGCGTTATAGGCTTCTAGCTGGGAAAACAAGCCTGGAAACTGAGTGGGCAGAGAAGCGATTTCTTTTTTGATTTGTTGTTCCTGTAAAATTTGGTTTTCGTCTTGTTGCCGATACACTTGAGCCATCACGCTACTAATGCGCCGTCTGAGGCGTTGTTCCAAGCGTAGGCGATTAATCAAGTTCAGCAGCAGAGCCAGGGAGGTTGGTACCGCCGCATAGATGAGCTGTCCGGATGCGATCGCCACAATCCAGCCAATCACTGAGCCAGCCATGAATACATACTCTGCAATCTGTAGACGGTGATTCAACATCTAACCGCTCTGACTCGCAACCCTATAAGAACTAACTCAAAACTGGCTCTTGGTAATGCTAGTAGTTAGTAGCAAGAAAATCCACTAACAACCAACAACCAACAACCAACAACTAACCCTTAAGTTTAGGTCTAACCATACGATCAAAGCCCCAAAACCAACTTAGCAACATTGAAATAAATCAAAACACCTAATACGTCAACCGCCGTTGTGATAAACGGTGCCGACATTAAAGCTGGATCTAAACCCAAGGAGCGGAATACAAAGGGTAGTGCCGAACCCGCAATAGATGCGAGAAATGCGATCGCGATTAAACTGATCCCCACCGCCAGTGCGACAAGAAAATCCCCCTGAAGCCAGTAACCCCAAAGTGTTGCTACTGTTCCCAGGATTGTCCCCAGCAGGATTCCTGCCATCCCTTCTCGCAAGATGACTTGAAGTGCCCCCATATCACGAATTTCATCGGTATTCAAGCCGCGAATCACCACCGTTGAGGACTGAGCACCAACATTCCCCCCAGTGCCAACGAGCAGAGGGATAAACGCCGCCAGTGTCACGACTTCCTGCAAAATTGCTTCTTGCGAGCGAATAATTGTCCCTGTGACTGTATTGGTAAGCAGCAAGACGAACAACCAAACAACCCGTTTACGGGCAACCGTGATTAAATTCGTTTGAAAATAATTGTCACCTCCCGCCTGCACACCACCCCCTAAGGCGTAGATATCCTCTGTTGTTTCCTTCTCTAAAATGTCAATGACATCATCAACCGTGACAATACCAACGAGACGCTGCTCCCTATCAACGACTGGGACAGCGAGAAAGTCATAACGCTGGATTAGCCGTGCCACGTCCTCTTGGTCAGTATCCGTGTGAACACAGACTACATCACGCGCCATAATTTCATCCAGCGTCTGCTGCGGCTGGGAAGTCACCAAATCACGTAAAGAGACAATCCCTTTCAGGCTGCGTGATGCATCAGTGACATAGAGGTAATAAATAGTCTCAGTCACCTTTGCTAAACTGCGAATTCGCTCCAGCGTTTCGCTAACCGTTAAGGTTTCCTTGAGGGAGATATATTCAGGTGTCATAATCCGCCCTGCTGTGTCCGCTTCGTAACCCAATAACAACGCTGTCGCTTGGCGTTCTTTTGGGCTAAGTTGTTCAACCAGACGCCGGACAACTTTTGCGGGTAGTTCATCAAACAGGCGTGCTCGGTCATCAGGAGACATTTTGTCTACGATGTCAAGGACATCCTGACGCTTGAATTCCTCAATCAATGCCTGCTGGACGCTAGAGTCAAGATACTCATAAACCTCGATCGCCTCAGCTTTGGATAATAAGCGAAAAGCAATCACTTGCATCGCTTCTGGCAATCCTTCAATTGCATCAGCAATGTCCACTGGTTGTACAGGTACCAGCACTTGCTTAGCCCCTTGGAGGTTCCCTTGCTCCAGCAACATTTGCAGCTGGGCACGAACTAGCTGTCGAAGCTCAGTACGTGAGATTGTCTGGAGGGGAATTTGGTTTTCGGTCAAGGCAAGCCCTCCTATTCAGTCCTATATTGAGTCTTGCATTAAGTCTAGGGGCTTTTGGATTATCGATGTAAGGATTTATGCCTAGGAGCTATATAAAAAATTACTAACTCAAGTCCGCCCCAACCTCGCCAAGATGACTCCTAGTTCAAGGCTAATTATTCCTAGTATTGCACTACCTGCCCAATATAGACTGGCGACTATAAAGCTGCGTAAGGCGAAGCTATTGCCCAAGGCAGGGCGAAACAGAACAACACTCTCTAAACTGTAGGTCGAGAAGGTCGTATATGCACCCAAAAAGCCAGTAGTAACCATCAAGCGAACGTCTGGGGGAATTGTCATCACTCGTTCTGAAGTCAAGGTAACAAAAAAACCCATTGCCAAACAGCCGCTAAGGTTAATAAAAAAAGTGCCATAAGGAAAGCTTGTACCAAACGCTTGAGCAAACCCCAAGGTGAGATAATAGCGACTCAAGGCACCTGCGATCGCACCTAAGCTAATTGCTACCGGATTACGAAACATTAGGTCTTGTAACATCAACAACAGACCAGATCAATCTAAATCAAAGAATGTACAGACACTTCATCCTCCACCAGTGGCGTGACCGACTCCTCCGATTTCGCCACTAACTCGCAATAACATAATGATTATGCTCACCCTACTGCAATCCTGGTGTATCAATCCCACCAGAATTTAGTAATGCTGGTGTGATGGTCAAGTTCCCTTGGCTGTCCGGACTCTTCGTCTGAGTTAAAAACTTCTGAACTGGAATGATTAATTTTTCAGGTTGAGAGATTGGAAAAAAATGTCCCACCTGTGGAACAAACTCAAAACGACCATGAGGCCACAGACGTTTGAGGGCAAGGGCAGTCACCATTGCCTGTGAATACTCTCCATAGATAGCAAGGGTTGGTTTCTGCATCTGTTGTAGTTGCGTTAACGTCATGCTAGCGCTATCTAAGAAGTCGGACGGCGCTGTAGCTGTCTCCAATAACTTCAACCAACGTAAGGCTGTTCGCTTCCCTCCTTTACCAAAAAAAGGTGAAGGAAGTTTATGTAAAAAGCCTTCACCTTCTGGTGTATTTACTTGTAACTTCGCAATTTCTTTTAGTAGTTGATAGCCTGACTCGCTATCGTTTTCATCAAGTTCAATGCCAAGCTTGTTTAATAGGGGTTGAAATTTTTGCCAGTGTTGCCAGTCACGCAGCCTTTGCTCAGGTTGCAATAATCTTAGTCGTACATCTGCAAAAATAAGGCTTTCAACACGTTCTGGGTAGCAATGAGCAAATTGTAAGATTACCGACCCCCCAAAGCTATGTCCTAGAAGATGAGCCGTTTGTATTCCCAAATAATCCAGCAATTCCTTGAGATCTTCTGCCATTTGCCGAGGCGTATAGCTAGCTTCAGGCATTGAACTCCGCCCATGACCACGCAGATCAAAAAGTGTTACCCGATTGGTCTGAGCAAGAACTGATGCTGTATAGCTCCAGAATCCTAGGCTTGCTGCAAGCCCATGCACCATGACTAAATCACTGGGAAAGCTGTTTTGACTGTTTTGCTCTCCCAGTTGTAGATAGTGCAAATCAACCGTTTTCAAACAAGCTGTTGGCACTTATTTACTCCATGTAGCCCAGCATTTGTAACTGAGCTAATATTTTGTCTTTTTCATCGTCACTGATGTTTTCAACTTCGTCTTTTGTATCTTTTTCAAGTGAAGTTGTTGATTTGATGACAACAGGAGTTGATTTTAAACACTCTGTTGTAAAGAAATTCTCTGCCACATTGCCTTCTAAATCCTCCGGAATCGGTAAGCCTAAGCTATAAATCAAGGTTGCCGGAACATCGACAATATTTTGCCGTTCTCCTTTCATCCCTGACTTGATTCCATACCCCCCTGCCAAGAAAATCCCATCAGGATGATGGGTGCCACTCGCAACTTCACGCGGTTCCACCACAGGTTGAGTATTCTTGATCGAGACAAAACCATAATCACGGAGTACTAAAGTTAGGTCAGGGGCTTCATTCATTGCACCACCCGGAAAGACATCTTCGCGCTTATGAATCGCTCGAAGAATCGGTTCTCCTGTGTTCTCGTCTTTCAGACTTTTTAGGTCTTCAATCAGTTTTTCCCGGAAGGTTTCATACTCTTCGGGTTTAATCCCTGGATCTCCAGGATTTTGAGCAACACGAATTGTAATGCCATTACTTGAAGGGGTTCGGCAGTAAGCCAGGGTTTTTTCCCAATCTAAATAGGCAAACGTGCTAGCTTCACGTCTCTTTGCGGCCGGACTGTCATCTGTTTCTTTCCAGGTGACATAGCCTTTCTCTGCCAAAAAGGCATTAATCCTAACAACTTCCGTGGAGGCTGTAAAGCCATGATCGGATGCCATGAACACTTGAGCCTCCGGCCCAACCAGTTCCACTAATTTCTCAATGTAGGTATCAAGCTTCCGGAAATACCCAATACAAATCTCACGCATCCGTTTTTGCCAGGGCGAGGGATTTGAGGGTAGCAAAGCTGGGTCAAGAAAAACCCAGGCTTGGTGCTGGAGTTTGTCTACACCATCGAAGAGAACTGCCATTAAATCAGGCTGATCTTCTCGTAGAAGTTTTTCAGCGATACGGAACCACTGTTCTTCACGAGGGATGTGATAGCGAATCCAGTTTTCAATTTCCTCCTCCGTCATCGCCTCATAGAGTTGTTTCTCTCGGTCAAAATCCCAAGCCAACTCTTTCGGGTCAAAATCGGGGATTTCCTTGAGCCTGTCGTACAAATCGGGAGGGGTTGTATTCCGCCGCAGATGCTTCCACGGCACAAACCCAGGCACCAAGGAACCAGCAATCGACCGAGGAGGCGCAGTTAAGGGGAAGTTGAGTGCGGCAACGGTGCGATTTTGACGGCTAGCGATTGACCAAATCGTTTCTGTGCGAATATCTCTGGAGTCAGAGAGCGTGAAATAAACTTCGTTTCCTTTTTCCTCAGCACGGATGAAATCATAAACGCCATGATTTCCAGGAGTCCGACCTGTCATGATCGAAACCCAAGCGGGAGGCGTCAAGGGATTGGGAGTCGAAAGCAATTTTGCCTGTGCTCCTGTTTCCATAAACTGCTTAAGGAACGGCATGGTGATGCCAAAATCTGGCAAGTCACGGGTCATTTCATTAAGAACGGTAAATGTAGCACCGTCTAGTCCGATAAAAAGAGTCTTAGTCATTAACTAATTCCATTAAGTTTGGCGGAAACAAACTCGACAAATTCATTGACAGTGATGTCGTCAATGTATCGACCATTACGCATAACCAATTCTTGAAATCCTAGTTTTTGTTTGTAATGCTCTTCTATAGAGACAATCAGATGAATGATATCAACTGATGCAAAGCTTAAATCTTCTACAATCTGGGTTTCCGGACTAATCTTCTCATTCAAGTCCAAATCCCAGTCCTGGGTCATGTCCTTAAGAATGTCTATAATTGTTGCTTCAATCTGGCTTTCTGTTAGTTGCATAACGCTTGCCTTTTATCAGTATTTACCAAGTACTAAAATTGTGCATTATAACAATTTTTGCTTTATCTGGATATTCTTGATATTACAAAAACGGCAATAAATGAGTGTTGAATGCACGAAAAACTACTTTTTGTCTGAGCTTTGAAGGAATTGAAAGGCTTGATTTATGGGAACTTCCTTAGAACTGACATACAGCAAGAATTTCATTATCCTGATACCAAAGTTTTACATTAAAAGACTCCTTGTTATGAGACACATTCGCTTGATGGCTATCCCTTGAATAATGAGTAATAGCCCATTGATTAGGTACTCCTTCTAGCCCCGTACCATTAGCTTTTGCTGCCGCTTCCTTGGCGCACCACAGCCCTACCATAGTCGCTTTATTGGAATGGGGCAATAGTTTCAGTTCTTGTTCAGTAAAGACACTAGTGAGCCAATCATCAACATGAGTTAAGTCAAGACGTTCTAGGTCAATACCTAGCTGGATGTTGGGTCGGCTAGCGACAGCGGCAACCACATAACCTCGACTATGACTGATAGAAATATCGGGCAAAGAACCAACGCTTTCTAAGGCTGAACACTGTACTAAAGGTTTACCTAAGTGTGTCGGTAAAATTTGGATATCTATCGGAGAAAGTTCCAAGTTGAAGGATTGTTTAGCCCACTGACGTAAGGCATCCTTAGCGGCGATTCGACCTAACAACCAGTCACTACGTCGCGGCCCTTTTTCAGGTAATCCATACCAGAACTCCCGTTCTTGAGCTGTTAGCATCAAGTGGGCAATAACGTGCTTGATAACGCCACCCAACTCATCAAGGAAATGGTTAGGGAAAGGGTCAATACGTCGGCATACCAGTCCTGTTTCCGCTTGCATCCAGGGTTTGGATATGTAAGCCGTGTGGGTAAAGTTGCGGCATTGGTGATATTCGTCTGGGACATTCAGGAAGATTTCCAGGAACCCTTCCAACCTGACGATAACGCGATCGCACTCATCCAGAAACTCAAAACCTGACTCAATTTGGCGATCGCTAGTAAACCCCATCCACCCCCGACACAAGACCATTTGACCGGGAGATAACGGTACTCCGTATTGATGAAACGCTTTAACCTGAAAGGGAAAGGTGTGAAACTGAACACCAATTGATTGCGCTACCCAATAAGCGACCAGATGACCCGCCGCATCAAGTAGAGGCGCATCAATCTGAAAAACAGGTCGCTGACACTGACTGAAAAAGTCATCAATCGCCGTTACCTGTAAATCGGCTTCAATCCCTTGCTGACCGACTTGGCGGATGTGCTTAACCCCCTGAAAGCGAGGGCCGTGGAACATTCCGACAGTGTAGAGTTCTGCATCTGCCCAGTGCGATGCTTCAGGATTATCTAAGTAGAAGGCTGTGGGAGTTGGAGAGGGGGGGAGTTCATCGGAGAGTCTCACATAGCCTTCAAAGACTAATTGAGGATTCACTGCATCAGTATTGCCAACTTGGAACAGTTGCACATGAACATCCCATGTATTTGCAGCGGATTGAGGTTGTACTTTGGCAAGGATATCTAAGACAAGAGAACCTTGTTCAAGGGCAAGCCAACGGTAGCTGCGAACATTGTAAATTCCTGTAACCCATTTCTCGCCATTGAATAGGCAAGCAGCTGCCTCTGCCAGAATTTCCATGCTGACGGTAAAGGGAATCACCGGGAGGGGAGACAGTGTAGAATCGCGTAGCGCATGGGTACCACCGAGGGTATGGTCATGGAGAAATAGATCATGCTCCATGTCAAAGTAGCGTTGAGCGTGTAAAAGCTCGGTGTCCTGCTCAATAATTTGACCTAACAGCGGCCAAGCTTCTTCCTCAGTTAAGGGCGCGATCGCAAAATCATCAGCAGCTAGGGGGTTTCCTTCAACATCGTTGTATGGGGCACCATACAGACTGGCGCTTACCCGTGCTTGACTGGCAAGGAATTCTTGCATCAAGTCAAAGTGAGCCGAAACGATAGATAGACGAGAGTCTACTGTTTCTACGTTTTGTTCAGGCGTGTCGTAGGCTAGCAGGGGAGGAGAGGGTGCAAATGGAACAGAGGGAATACTATTGATTACAGCTTGAACTGGGATAGAAGGGCTACTGAGTTGTTCGTTTTCAGCAGGGATGGCTTGTGGTTCTAGAGCAACAACGGGTTCCGGGTTGACGGGTTGTTCTGTCGGACGCTTGTTCTTGTTTTGTAGGGTTTGCACAAAATCCGGCTGTAGACGCATTACCGGCATGGTTAGCTCCAAAACAGGTTGTGCTTTTTGCTGGCTAGCTTCAATGGCGACGGAGGCATCTAGATTAATTTGGCTAACTTCCCGATGCTCATATAAAGGGGCAAAATTAATTGCTGTACCATTCACAAAAAGCTGGGATAGCAGTTGTTGAATTTGTTCTAGACCAGAACGACGTTGTGTGTTGCTAGATAGAGCAAGATGATCGCGCTTGTGGAGGATGTCATTGACGAAGTTCGTGAGATTGCCACCCGGCCCAACTTCAATGAAGGTTTTGACTCCTTCGTTGTAGAGGTTTTCAATAGTTTCTTGAAAACGCACTCGTGTTGACCACTGTTTGAGCGCTAAGGTACGAATCGCTTCTGGTTCAGATGGAAATGCTTCAGTGGTAGCGCAACTGTAAAGGCAAGTATGACCAGAACCAACATCAAGCGTATCGTAATAATCACCCAAAGCCTCACTGACCTTGGCAAACAGAGGAGTATGGTAAGCCCGATCAAAGGGGAGACGGGTACAGATACCACCCCACTCACCTAATTGAGCGATCGCTTGTTCAATATCGCTTTCACTGCCAAAGAGGACTGACTGATTTGGACAATTGTCAAGGGCTAAATAGAGATTTCCTTGGAAGTTATCAACAAGCTGTTTGAGCAAACTTGACTCGATCGCACCCACACTCAGGAGTACACCTTTGGGAATGCTATCTGCGGCTTCTAAATCCCGATAAATTCGGTTGAGATGATGGATTTTTGCCCTTAGTTGTGCTTGTTCGCTGAGCTTGACAATTCCTGAGGCGATTAGGGCAGTATTCTCTCCGGTACTATGACCGACCATGACATCGCACTGAACTCCCAGATCGCTCAGGAGTTCGTGTAAAGCTATGCTAGCGGTAAACACAGTCTCTGTAGCGACATCCAAGCTATATAATTCCTCAGTAACCTGGTAGCGTTGCACTTCGGTTAAGCCAGTCGGAGGGGGAAAAATAAAGCGACTCGGCGGATGCTCTCTAACTCCGGCAAAGATTTCATCTAAAAAGTCAAACCAAGCGCGGACTTGAGGGAAGTATAGACACAAGTCTGCCAGCATATTAGGATACTGCGCTCCTTCGCCAGGAAAGAGGAAAGCAATCTTACCAAGATCTGCCTTTGGCTTGGACTCGGCATAATAAATTCCACTTCTGGTTTGCAGACGGGTTCGAGCAGCATCTTTTAGTTTCTCAACCACAAGATTGAGTTTCGTCTGTAAGTCCGGAACATCTTTGGCAATAATTGCTAAGCGATGGGTGCCAGAGGTACAGTTTGAAAGCGTATAGGCAAGGTTAGCTAGAGGTTGAGTGGGATTGGCTTGTAGGATTTGCTGTACGTTGTTGAGCAAATCAAGCAAGGCTTGTCGCCCATCACTAGAGAAGGTTAGAAGTTCTGTAGACCACTGATTATTGAGGTGCTTGACAGCTTGCGTCTGGTCAATCCCCGTATATTCTTCTAGAACAGCATGGGCATTCACCCCCCCGAATCCAAAGGCATTAACTGCCGCACGGCGTGGTGTTACTGGGTTGCCATGAATCCAAGGTCGAGTTTCGTTGTTGATGTAGAAGGAAGTCTTTTCGATTTCCAGGGCTGGGTTAACCTGGTCGCAAAGGGTTGGAGGTAAGATTTTGTGGTATAGGGCAAGGGCGTTTTTGATGATGCCTGCAATTCCGGCGGCAATGGTACAGTGACCAATCATCGATTTCACTGAGCCTAATGCTCGCTGAGGAAGCAATCCTTGACGTTCGCCAAACATGCGGCCCAGAGATTGGATTTCAGTGCGATCGCCTAAAGGAATCCCAGTACCGTGTGCTTCAATCAGCTCAATGCTGTCTGGATCAATGCTGTTTTCTTGATAGGTGCGTTGTAGAGCAAGCACTTCACCTTCTAAACGAGGGGCTAGCAATCCCAGTGCTTTGCCGTCACTGGAGCTACCGACACCTTTAAGAACAGCATAAATGCGATCGCCATCTCTAACTGCATCATTCAGTCGTTTCAGAACGACAATTCCTATCCCTTCGCTGAGGAAGGTTCCATCTGCTGATTGATCAAAAGGACGAATATTGGTACGAGACAACGCCTTGAGCTGGCAGAAAATCATGTGCAACTGGGGCGGTGTCGGGACTTGTGTTCCTCCCGCTAGCATCATGTCGCAGCGATGACTCAATAACTCTTTAATCGCTAATTCAATCGAAACCAAAGACGAGGCACACGCCGCATCAATCACGTAGTTTGGCCCCATCAAACCAAGACGGTTAGCGATACGCCCAGTGACCACATTAGGTACCATTGCTGGTGCCATTTCAGCAGAAAAGGGTGGTAGCGCCGCTTTCAGTTCTTTACGGATTTTGACCAAGGTATCTTGATCAAGTTCCGGATTGATTTGGCGAAGTAAGTCTAGGGTTTGGTCTACAATCATCCCATGTTGCAGGAGATTGGTAAAGCCACGGTTGATATAGGTGCCACGCCCTAGAATGATACCTGTTTGTTCACGATTAAAGGGGCGCTCAATATATCCCGCATCGGCAAGTGCATCCCGTGCCAGTTTTAGGGCGAGAAAATGGTCTGGGTCGCCACCATCCACTGAATTTGGCATTATCCCGAACTCAATCGGGTTGAAGTGGGCTAAATCACCGACAAATCCTCCTTTCCGGGTGTAAAGTCGGTCATTTTCCGTGGAATCCGGCTCAAAATAGGGTTCTGCCCAGCTATCGGGTGCCTCCCGAATGGCATCAACTTTATTAAGGATGTTTTGCCAGTAGGCGCGTAAATCTTTAGCGCCAGGGAATAAAGCCGACATCCCGACAATTGCAATATCAGTGGGTGAGTTCTCTAAACTCATGGTTGCTTCGCCAAACGATTAAGTGCTGTGTTACAGGTACTTTCCATATCTTGCAGATGCAAATGTACCTTACCAAGTTCATCAAGAAAAACTGCATCGTATACCAAGCTGTGATCGCTCTTAAGTGGCTTTACGCGGAAAGCGACTTGCAGTTGTCCGTTGAGGGGAGATTGACCATAGCGGGCAACGGAACCAAATCTTGAGGGGAGAGGTGTTGTCCCTCGTTGTACCCGGTTCCAGATGATGGCTAGTTGGGGCGCAGTATCGACTAATCCAGGGTCAAATAACCAATGGCTGGATGAGTGTAAAGCTTTATTGTTTAACCAGTCTGCTGGCTGGCAAGGCATTACCCTCGCATCTAACCCTTGCTCTGACAACCGATCAATAGCAGTCACTAGCTGGAACCTAGACCCGTGAAAGAGATAGTCTCGGTAAGCGGCTGTGATGTCCAAGCTAGAACCTGCACTCAATGGCAGTAATGAAAAAGTGGCCGCTTCCGGCAACTGAGGGCGGAGGATAACCGAAGCGCGGTAAAAGGGAAGTTTACTCTCCGGATCTAAAATGTCTACAGCAACCTGCAAGGATTCCGAGTCAGCATGACTCGATGCTCTAGCACTAAATAAGGCTTTTCGCCCTGCATCAGTGTCTAGCACCAGCCCTCGCATCACTCTTAAGTCACGAACTTCTGTCACCGTCCATTCTGACCAAGCCGCTTGGACAAATTCTGCCATCCACTCCAGCGCCCCTGTAGCAGGCAAGACAGGTTTTCCATCCAAGCGGTGATCATAAAGATAAGGGTCACTCGTCAGGGAGAAAGTATGCTCCAAAGTAACCGTGCTATTCGGCTGAATCTGGGGTTGGGAGGATAAGAAGACGAAACTGTTTAGCTGATCAGAAGACTTTTGTTGTCCTTTTAGCTGACCCTTTTCAGTTTCGTAGGCTTCCCATGGCCCCTCACCAGCAATCACTTCAGCTTCACCCTTGCGTCCGTAACGCAGTTCCTCGGCAAAAAACTGACGACCTGCTGACAAGGGAATGGGAATGATCCCACGTTCTCTAAACTGACGTTTCACTCCTTCCGATGCCATCCCTGTCGTGTCCCAAGGGCCCCAGTTAATCGCGACGACGCGGGTTTTAGTCCAAGTTTGATCGAGTTGCCAAGCCAAGCGATTAATAACTTCATTGGCAGCCGCGTAGTCAGACTGTCCGCGATTGCCATAGCGACCAGCAACTGAGCTAAATAAGACAAATAGCTTGAGCAAGTCCGGTCGTAAATGGCGACTGAGGATGAACGTGCTGTCTACTTTGGTATCAAAGACTCGCTCAAAAGATTCTGCACTCTTATCAGCGATAAGCTTATCTTCGATGATGCCTGCACCGTGAATGACAGCATCTAAGCGACCGTAGCGAGTGTAAATCCCATCGATTAGTGCGCCAAATTCTTCAGGATTTCTGACATCAACAGGCAGATACTCAACCTTCGCACCAGTTTGTCTAAACTGTTCCAGGTTGCGGCAAATTGTGCGATCGCGCAATAATCCCTGGAGTTGGCGCTCAATCTGTACAGGTGTCGGGGTTTCTCCTTGCTCCCGCGCCTGATTCACCAGCACCTTTCGCAATCCCGCAACATCTTCGATATCAGCCGTTTCCGCCTTTTCTGCTGTCGGTTCTGCTGAGCGACCAACCAGGATTAAGCTCACACCCAAGGATGCCAAATCCCCTGCAATTTCAGCAGTAATCCCACGCGCCCCCCCCGTTACTAAGACAACCCAATCAGCAGAGGGGCTTAGCTGTGTCTGTGTTGCTGTTGTCGTTAAGGGTGCAGGAACTGTACGAAAAATCGTGCGAGTTCCTTGAGGATAGCCGACTTCTACACGACCTCCTGGCATCAGTAGCTCTTGAACAATGTTCTGAGCGATCAAGGCGGGGGATAAGCTGGAATCGAAATCAACAGCTTTGGTATGGACATCAGGCAGTTCAGTAATTAAAGATTTTAGAAACCCATTGTTACTACCGCCTGTGGGTAAACCTACGTCGTAACTATTACGACCGAAATAACCACCTAGTAAAGAAGCGGCAAGTACCCGACCAGATTGTTGCTGTTGTAGGTCATTGGCACATAAGTGTGTCAGATGAAACAAACTTTTGGAGTGAATTTGAGTGTATTGTCGCCAGTCTGATAGGTTACTTGGGAAAGGAATAGCCGCAAGCGGGGCAAGGTGGATAATTCCAGCAATAGAACCGTAGATTTGGCGTTGTTGAGCCACCACCTCAGCTAACTCTTGGGGTGAGTGCAAGGCGGAAGTCGGTACGATCGCACTTGCTGCTCCCATTTGCCGCAAGCTATCTGCCACATAGGAGGCGACAAAGAGCTGATCTTCCGTAATCAGGAACAAACCCTTAGGAGTAATAAACTCACTTTCAGGTAAGGTTTCCTGAATAGCTTGCATCACGTAGCGCCCAATGCTCTCGCTCCGGGTGTCAACTTTCCCAGGCTATTTTCCTCCTGAGTCGCTGGTGCGGCTGGGGAAATCTCTAACAACTGGTCAACGATGCCGTTGAGAGATTTAACGCGAGTCAGGCTCTCCATCTTGGACTGAACGCTGGAAGCAAAGGCTTCCGGGAGACTTTTCTGGAGTGCGCCCAAGATTTCTACTCGCTTGATGGAGTCAATCCCTAGTTCGGCTTCCAAGTCTTGGTCTAAGCCCAGCATTTCTGTTGGGTAGCCCGTGCGATCGCTGACTAACTGTAAGAGGGTTTGAGTCAGGCTCGTTTTATCGGGTAGGGAGGCAAGGCTTTGCGCCCCTACAGCCTTAGTCTGTGAAAGTTGGGTTGGGGTTGGTGCAGGGGCTTGCAGCTTTGAGAGCAACTGGTCAACCATGCCATTGAGGGATTTGACACGGGTTAAACTTTCCATTTGCTCTTGGATGTTACCTGCCATCGGTTGCGGCAGACTTTTCTGGAGTGCGCCTAAGATTTCTACCCGCTTAATTGAGTCGATCCCTAGTTCGGCTTCCAAGTCTTGGTCTAAACCCAGCATTTCTGTTGGATAGCCCGTGCGATCGCTGACTAACTGTAAGAGAGTTTGGAGTAAGCTAGCTCGATCTAGAAGAGGAGTCGGGGAAGGAGTTGGTGGTGAGGGGAGTACAGGTTCCACCGCCTGAGCGACTGCCACCACTGAGGGTGTTACAGCTTGAGAAGGCTGTACGGCTGTTGGTGTCTGTAACGGTACAAAATTTTGCGTGTCTATCCCAGGAGTCTTCGCTACACCATTACCGTTGCCGTTGCCATTTCCATTACTATGTTTGCCGTTAGACAGACTTGGTTGATAAGCAGGTCTTCTGGGTGCAGGGGTTATGGCTGGAGGTGGAGGAATAATCTGCCCTTGTTGACCACCACTGAGAAATTGCTGCATTACCTGTTCCTGTAGCCGCAAGAATTGACGCATCGTTTCTTGGTAGGAAAGGTAGGCTTCTAATGCTGCGTCTCCTGAAGCTGGAGCATGATGATTGGGGCGTGAAGCTGGAGGAACAGCAGGTCGAGAGGCACCATTCTGAGGAGTTGACATTGACATCGGTAGCGGTTTCGTAGGTTGAATTGCGGAATTTGTAGAAGAAGGTGTTGAGGCTTGATGTACAGGTGTAGAAGAAGGCGTTGGGGCTTGATGTACAGGTGTAGAAGAAGGCGTTGGGGCTTGATGTACAGGCGCAGGGGCATTATTCATAGGAGGTAAAGCCTTTTGTGCTACCTCTTTCTTTGCCTGTGTCGCCGTTTCAAGAGTTAGGGGGGGAAACTTTCCTGTATAACCAATGACCTCACTATGGGGTCGAACATTACCACCGTTGACCAGCCAAGCTGTACGGGGTAACTCTGGTTTACGGGTCACTTCCACAAGCCGAGACAAGTCTAACGACTGGACATCACGCCCTTCAAACAAGGCTGTGAGTTTGATCCCAGCGCCGCGTGTGATCAAAGTTCCTAAAGCTAGCAGGAAACCTTTCAATCCACCACCCTGACCATCCAGGGATACAACAGTATGGTTTTTACCAGCCAGAATTTGACCAACCAGCTTAGTCAGAATGCTCTTGGGACCAACTTCAACAAAAATTCGCGCCCCATCTGCATACATCGCATTAATTTGACCGACGAACTCTACAGGAGAGAGTAGGTGTTTGGACAATTGCTGGCGGATTGCCTCAATTTCTGAGGCGTAGGGACGGGCGGTGGAATTAGCGTAAACCGGAATTTTTGGAGTCTGCATGGGTGCAGAAGCGATCGCGCCTGATAATGACACCTGTGCAGAGGCAACTAAAGAAGAATGAAATGCACCAGCAACAGGCAACATCCGTGCCATGATTTCAGCTACATTCAGCGCATCAACAACTTGTCGAACTGCCTGTTTTTCCCCAGAAATAACAGATTGCAAGGGTGCATTGTGGTTGGCAAGAACGACACCGCCAACCCCATCTAAGCGGGCTAGCAATTCTTCACGGGTCGCTTGAACCGCAGCCATTGCGCCGTCAGCCGCCGCACAGGCGGTGGACATCACTCTGCCTCTGGTTTCAGAAAGCTTTAGGAATGCTTCTCTTGACAAAACTCCCGCTGCGTGCAATGCCGCATACTCACCATAGCTGTGTCCCGCTACCATATCGGCTTCAAGGTCAAGACGTTTGAGCAAGTCCAAATAACCCGCTTCCACCGCACCAATCGCTGGTTGAGCGATATGAGTCTCTGTTAGTAGCTGTTGGTTAGACTCTTGTGCCGCGTCTGAATAGGCACTAGGCGGATAAATATACTGACCTAGTGGTTTGGGGAGGCGATGGCGTAGCTGACAAGTAGCCAACTCCACAGACTCACGCATTTCCTTGAAGTACAACGCCACTTCGCGAGCCATCTCTGGGTATTGTGCGCCTTGTCCTGGGAAGAGAAAGGCAATACGGCGTGAGAAGGGAGTCGGGGTAGATTTTTCTTCCTGTCCTAGTTGGATGTGTGGAGGTAAGGAGGCTGGGGTTTGACTATTTAAATGAGCGACAACAAGACTTAACGCTTCTTTAAGTTGTTGCAGGTTTTCGACAACAAGGCTCAAACAAATGTTCAAATGAGAGCGTTCACTCGAGAGTTTCGCATAGCTATAGGCTAAATCCCGAAGTCTTGGTTCAGCACCAGCCTGTAACGCCTCACTGAGAACTCGCACCTCTTTGGCTAATGCTTCGCGGTTTTCGGCACGTAAGACAATTAGTTCATACGGCCAAGCCTTAGAACCCGACACGGATTCTTGTAAACTTCCTTGGTACTCCTCCAGCACAGCATGGAAATTGGTACCACCAAAGCCAAACGCACTGACACTACCTCGACGTGGGTAATCGGGGTGACGCAACCATGGTTGAGCTTCTTTTAAGAGATAAACAGGGCTTTGAGGGTCAGCGATCGCATCGAGTGGGGTATCGACACCAAAATGGGGAGGCAGGACTTTGTGATGCAACGCCTTGGCAACTTTAACAAGACCTGCAACACCCGCCGTACATTTGGTATGACCAATCATCGTCTTAACCGAACCGATCGCACAGGAATTACTGGCTGCCTGATCAGCTTGCAGGGTACTAACAATTGTCTCCAATTCCGCTCGATCACCTGCCACCGTACCAGTACCGTGCGCTTCATACAGTCCTAGCGTATTAGGTGAGAAGCCAGCCTTCGTGTAAGCACGGTTTACTGCTCGCATTTGACCGGCTGGGAGGGGCGCGGTCATTCCTAGCGCCTTACCATCACTGGAACCAGCAACAGATTTAATAACGGCATAGATACGGTCACCATCCCTTTGTGCGTCAGCCAAACGCTTCAATACAAGAATGGCAATTCCTTCACTAATGGCAATTCCATCAGCACTCTTATCAAAAGTACGCGATCGCCCACGCGGAGATAGAGCCTGAGTCTTACTAAAACACATATAGGTCATCGGACTCTGGACGCTATCTACACCGCCAGCAATTACGAGATTACTGCGACCACTTTCCAGTTCCTTAACCGCTAAGTCGATCGCGGCGAGGGAAGAAGCACAAGCTGCATCTACGGTAAAGTTTGACCCACCCAAATCAAAACGGTTGGCTACTCGACCCGCAATTACATTCAGGAGTACACCGGGAAAGGATTCTTCAGTCCACTCCGGTAAACGATCCCAGACTTCTTCAGAGGGGGCATCAACACATCGAGGAATCTCACAACGTGCCGCGTATTGCTGCGCTAAGTCTCCCGCACCACCGCCAGCACCTAAGATTACCGAAGTCTGCTCTCGATCAAAGTCACCCTCCGCTAACCCCGCATCGTCTAAGGCACGTCGTACCCCTTCGAGTGTGAGCAACTGCAAGGGTTCAATCGATTTGAGGGACTTCGGTGGGATGCCGAAACGCATCGGGTCAAAGGGTACATCATCAAGAAAACCACCCCATTTGGAGTAAATTTTGTCGCGAACGTTGCGGTCTGGGTCGTAGTAGAGACGCCAATCCCACCGCGAGGCAGGAATTTCTGTAATGGCATCTATTTTCTTGAGGATGTTTTCCCAGAACTGTTCTTGATCGTTGGCTTTGGGAAGTAAGGTTGAGATGCCAATAATTGCAATATCAGAAGGTTGAGTGACCTCTTTATCAGGTTCTTCAGAGTCAACAGCAAGATTAGCGATCAAATTGGTACTGCCCTCAGAGACATCCTGATGCAGTTCCTGAACAGTGCAAACTTGATTCCGTACCGTCGCCACTTGACCGATCATGTACATGCCGTTGGTAATTTGTTGACTTTCCTCAACGGCGTTGATTTCATTGCCCTTACGCATCAAGCCCTTAGAGGCAATTCGCAAGCGTCCCAGGGTTAAATCTTCTAAGGTATTTTTGATTTCTTCCGGGGAAGTGCCACTAGCGATTAACTGTCTGCGAGTGGCGTAAAATTCTTCTGCAAAAGGCGTGACAGCACAGCGACTGGCATGACCAGGACCTGTTTCTAGATTGATGGTACGGGTACACGCGATCGCTTGTGCTTGGAAACCTTTAACAATCGCTCCACAAGAGACAGCTTCTTCGGTAAAGAGGTAGGCACTCCCCATCAATACACCAACCTGCATCCCGCGTTCTAATAAGGGCGCTGCCATTGCACTTACCATCGCGGCAGAACGGGCGTCATGAATGCCACCTGCAAACAGAACATGGACATCACGTTCGGCACCTGCGGGGACTTCCTCTAAAAGGGTGGAAATCATGCTTTCCCAAAGCAAAAAGCTGCTCAAGGGACCAACATGTCCACCGCATTCTCTGCCTTCAAAGACAAATCGTCGTGCGCCTTGTTCAAGGAACAGTTTTAGTAAGGTGGGAACTGGGACATGGATATAAGTGGCAATGCCTTCGGCTTCCATTTGTGCGGCTTGATCGGGACGTCCGCCAGCAATTAAAGCAAAGGGAGGTTTGAATGCCCGGACTTCTTTGAGTTGTTCTTCTCGCACAGCTTGGGGAACAAAACCAAGAATACCAACTCCCCAAGAGCGATCGCCTAGTAGTTCTTTCGTTTTCTGTAACAGTTCACGGACTTGCCCACCCCGCATCAGTGCTAATGCCAGTAACGGCAAACCCCCGCCTTGGGCAACAGCTTGGGCAAACTCAGCGCTATCGCTGACGCGAGTCATCGGCCCCTGGACGATGGGATATTTTGTTTTGTGAGAAATGGCTAAAGGTGCGTCTGCTTGAAGCGGTTGCAGAGCTTGAGCGGTTTGAATGTGTTCTACACTGGCTTTGAGCAGCGCTTGTACAAATCTGCCTGTGGTTTTGTAGCGATCGCGTACCGAAACAGCTAACCCTACGGCTTGTCCCATCGGCCAGGCTAAGCTTCCAGGAGTTCCCCAGCCAATTAAGGATTGAGCTTGTTGCTGCCAAACTTGAAATTTTCGCTGATTAGAAGTTTCGTTGGAGTCATGAGATTTCGTGACTTTAGCCGCCGACTCCAATCCAAAATCAGCAAGTTCTAACTGTTCTGCCAGTTTCTGTAAAGCCGAAATCGCCTGGAAGCCTGGGCGAGATAAAACGCGGCAGTTCCCCTCTAGTCTCTCACCAATAACAATTGCTTCTTGACCATTCAAGTTACTGAGGTAGCGTTGCCACTCGCTAGACAAGGGGGATTCGGGCATCAACCATAATTGGTCGTCCAATACAACCCCAAAGGCTCCTGCTGCACGGCAGGCGGCTACGGTATGAATGCCAATGCCACCCTGTACATAGACGGGCTTTGGCTGCCTTGCCACGAGTTTTTGGGTGAGTAGAAATGCTGAATCTTCACCAACCCAGCCACCACTTTCATGCCCTTTGGCAATCAACCCATCAATCTCCTCAAGTGACGGCACGGCTAATGCTTGCTCAATCGCTGTGACTTCCAGCAAAATTCTCCGGGACTGAGCGGTTGGAAGAGAGGCGATGACTTTCTCTAGCGTCTGCGGGTTCCACCCACACAGAATTAACCAATGCGGGCGTGCTGTGAGTTGAGAGAGTAGCGTCTTGCTTCGATCAATCTGTTCTGCCCGTAGCCGTAACCCTACAGCATCACGCTCATCAACTAGATCTAAAACCTTGTTTAAGTTCCTAGCCGCTTTCTCTAAATCGCGATCGCTGCAAAATTCCCGATCTAGCACGCCAATCCCACCAGCCCGGCTTGTCGCTACAGCAATACCAGGATGAGCCAGCTCGATAGGACTGAGTGAAAAACAGTTGAATGAATGCATTTGTGTCGATCTCTAAAGCTTGAGGAGGATTTTGATAGGGTCAGGACTATATACCTAAGTGCAGAAACTGTCAATCTCTAGTCAGTATGGTTTTTTTAGAACAAGAATAGAAAGATGTATTTAACTTTCACCAGAGGACAGAACTTTCATGCAATGTCGGCAATTTTTTTACGAAACTTTACTAAATCAATGCCGTATTTAAAGTTTTCATCAAGGATGTTCACAAGCAAGACTAAGTAGGGCAAATTCTCCAAAGTAGGCAAATGCAATCCAGAAAGTTAGAGCAAGCAATGGAATATAAGCAGCCAGGTGTGACAGTGTGGTTCACTGGTTTGAGTGGAGCCGGAAAAACTACGATTAGCCGAGCCGTAGAGAAAGCGCTAACGTCTCACGGCTACAAAGTCGAGGTTTTAGACGGAGATGTTGTACGCCAGAATTTAACTAAGGGTTTGGGATTTAGCAAAGAAGATCGAGACGAAAATATTCGACGTGTTGGTTTTGTCGCGAATCTACTGACTCGAAACCAAGTTATAGTGCTAGTTTCAGCAATTTCGCCCTACCAGGAAATTCGAGAAGAAGTGCGCCAAAAGATTGGCAACTTTGTTGAGGTTTATGTCAATGCCCCATTGGAAGTCTGCGAAGAACGAGATGTGAAAGGGCTATACAAGAGAGCGCGCTCTGGGGAGATAAAGAACTTTACAGGGATTGATGATCCGTATGAATCCCCTCTGAATCCTGAAGTAGAATGCAGAACGGATTTAGAAAGTCTAGAAGAGAGCGTCTCGAAAGTGTTAGCAAGGCTGCAAGAGTTGCGCTTTATCAAGATGGAAGTAGACTAAATCTAGATTGTCTAAATTTCCTGTTTCTTACAATAAGGAAATTTTGCTATTAATTTTAGGGGCGTAGTCCCTCTAAAAAAGGTACCTCAAAGCACTTTTCATGCATGACTGGTCCATGACCAAAGTAACCGTCTTCTCCGAATAACTCACCATGGTCTGCAGTTACTAGGATGTGAGTATTGGGGGGGCATTTGCTAAAGAGCTTTCCCAGCAGCCCATCTATATATTCGACACACTTAATTTGCTGTTTGTGTAAACGTTGCATTTCCTCCTGATCAAAAAAGGATGTATCTTCTTTTTGTTTATTTCCATGTAATAAGAACTCATCCATTTTATTAAATACCCCATGAACTCCGGAGATGTGAGGTAAATCTTCACCTTCGAGCATATAGGGATAATGAGTTTCACCCAGATTGAGAAAATAAAATCTTGGGTTCTGGTCAGGAAACTCGATTTCACTTACCATCGTAGCAAAATCATTATGATTTGCCATCAGCACAAAGTCATCGAAGTATTTGTTAATACTAGTAAATTGATTAAGAACAGGCAGAGAAACCCTCGCAATTGTTTGATACCCTTGGTCTTTCAGAACTTTAGGTAAAGAAAGTTGAGGAACAAAGGTTTTGAAAGATAAATTAGGAATTCCTAGCCTATCTACCCATTTAGCAAATTCTTTCTTATATACCTCAGAAGCAAACACACCGCGTGGACTGCTATGGGGAACCATTCCCATCAGGAGAGCATAGTGGGAAGGGGAAGTCCAAGAAGCATAGCTGTAGCGGCACTCCGCTAATCCGAGCTTATCCATGTTGGGGGTTGATGCAGCCTGGTAGCTATCATAACGACAGCTATCCATAATGATGTACACAAAATGATTCGGCATACTAACGTGCGGCTCGGCTCAATTTACATCCTAGACTTGGTTATCTTTAGTTATATCGTATGTGCCTAGAGTGAGATATATGTAACCTTATCTGTAGGTGATGCTTATAACGCCTCTAAATTCATCAAAGCTTTTGGTAAGTTGAGCTTGACGATAACCCAGTTGTTGCAAAACACAAGTAAAAGAAAGGGTACTTTTTGTAATCTTGTTCTTTGGATCAAACACAATCTTGCAAGCCAGTTCCACACGCTAATTTAAGCAAAAATTGTCTATGACCAGCTACCAATTTCCAGGGGATTTTCTGTGGGGAGCAGCAACCGCTGCTTATCAAATTGAAGGGGCGGGGATTGAAGAAGGTCGTAAACCTAGTGTTTGGGATACCTTCAGCGCTACACCCGGACGAGTGCTTAATGGTGATACAGGTGCGGTTGCTTGTGACCATTACCATCGCTATGAAGAAGATGTGCAACTAATGGCACAACTAGGCATTAAACATTATCGCTTTAGCATTGCTTGGCCTCGCATCGTACCGGACGGTCGTGGGGCAGTTAATGAACAAGGAGTGGATTTCTATAAACGCTTAGTTGACTGTCTACAGAATTATGATATTACTCCCCATGCCACATTGTTTCACTGGGACTCGCCTCAAGCGCTGGATGATTTGTACAGTTCTTGGCAGAGTCGGGAGATGGCATTTGATTATGCGGACTATGTTACAGCCGTTGTTAGTCGGTTAGGCGATCGCATTACCCATTGGATGACTCTCAACGAAATCCCCTGCTTCACTCACATGGGTTATGCCGTTGACACAGAACCCCCCCATGCACCCGGCAAGCGTGTTAACTCAGTCAAAGAAGTTTGGCAAACGTCTCACCACGCCCTGCTTGCTCATGGTTTGGGTTGTAAAGCGATTCGCAACGCCTCACCCGTTCCCTGTTCAGTGGCATTAGTCGATAACCTTGCAGTAACCGTTCCCATCAACGAGTCTCCCGTTCATGTGGCGGCAGCTAAACAAGCCTTCCCCACCTGTGGACAGAATGGTGGCATCATTTTTCCAGCTCTAACAGGTGCCTATAGCCCTGCTTTATTGGAGCAGTTGGGAGCGAATGCGCCGGATATTCAAGAAGGTGACTTAGAGACAATTCATCAACCGTTAGACGCTTTGGGTTTTAACGTCTACTCTGGCACTTATGTCCGGGCGGCTGATAACGAACTTGGCTATGACTTCCTTGAGTTCCCTAAAGGCTACCCCCGGATGCATATGCCCTGGCTAAATATTGTGCCTGAGTGCATTTACTGGGGTATTCGTCATCTGAGTGAGACGGTTGGGCGGCCAGATTTACCCGTGCTGATTACAGAGAATGGTTGTGCTGCACAGGATGAGTTAAATATTAAGGATGAGGTGATCGATACTGACCGAATTATGTACCTGCGGCAGCACTTCAAGGCAGCCCATCGAGCTATCAGTGAGGGGTATCCTCTGAAAGGTTATTTCGTGTGGAGTCTGATGGATAATTTTGAGTGGGATTGGGGGTACGACCGACGCTTTGGTATCACGTATATAGATTACGCTACACAAAAGCGTATTCCGAAGGCAAGTTTCGATTGGTATCGGGAGTGTATCCAAAGTAATCGGGTAGTTTGATGACGGTAATGAACTATTAGTTATGATGCATGACCATAAACATGGACATCACGATCATGGACAGCTCAATTACAACAGTGCTTTTATCATCGGCATTAGCCTAAACGTTGGATTTGTGATCGTTGAGGCAGTGTTCGTCCCAGAAGGAATTGAGCCACAAGCTGTCCGAACCTACTTAGAAGAACTTCCTGGTGTCGTTGGAATCCATGACTTGCACATTTGGGCAATGAGTACTACCGAAACAGCGCTGACGGCTCACTTGGTGATGCTGACGGGAAACCCAGGTGATGCTTTCCTTTCTAGAATTGCAATGGAGTTGCACGATAAATTTGGCATTGAACACACTACTATCCAGGTAGAAACGGGTAATTTTCTCTTGCCTTGTGACCAGAAATCCTGCTGTGATTGATTTCGGTTACCCTATATCTTCACAAAGGTTGTATGCCTAACCGATTAAGCCTGAGTAGAAGCGTCGGATGGTTAGTTTGTTTAGGATTGCTTGCCACACCTGCCTTCGCGCACAAAATTGAGGTAGCGGGAGATGTGGCTGGTACTTGGCACGTTGAACCCAATCACAATCCAAAAGCTGGGGAACCAGCACGAGTTTGGGTTGCCCTCACTCGCCAAGGTGGGCAGATTCTTCCACTGAATCAATGTGATTGCAAACTTGCTATCTACTCTGAACCTCATACAGAAGGCTCTTCCCCGTTGTTAGAACCTGCTCTAAAAGCCATATCAGCAGAGCAGTATCAAGGCATTCCAGGGGCGGAAGTTATATTTCCGAAGATAGGAGCCTATAAGCTGGAGTTGAGTGGAACTCCAGTCGCTGGGGCAAACTTTCAACCCTTTAAGATGAACTACACTGTCACAGTGGCAACAGGCCCAAGCGCGACTAGAGAAAGTCCTCAAATTAAGACTAACTCTGACGAACTCCCAGATAATCACAGAGCAGAGGGAGTCAGTCAGCCAGTGCAAGTATGGGGAAGTTTGGGCGTTGCAGGAGCGATCGCATTCGGAGGAATAATGCTGATCAGGCGACGATTTCAGAAATAGTCCTATTGTCTGCGGATTTTCTGTATCTAAGCGACTATTGAAATTGTCAAGAAAACCAATAAGCACATTTACCTCTTAGAGACATGGTTAAGTCAGTCCATCCACAAGAGAAACTAACCAACCAATCAAAACTCAACATTGATGGCGTAGTTGAGTTGATCTACATCCTTTGCAATTCTTCTGTGAGTGCTTCATAAGCTGGTTTTGGGCGGAACGACTTATCAAAGATTAGCGGTAAATCGGGTTGATTGTAATGGCTAGGAATCCAGGAATGGCGATCGCTTACTCCCCACACCACAAACCCTGTGCAGTTTTCCGCTTCTAGACAGACCCGCATCATATTCCGATAAACTGCTGCTTGCTCAGCAAGTTGTGTACTGCCAGAAAGAGAAACCATTAACATTGCTGCCAACGCCAGTAGTACCAACGCACCCAGTCTACTCTTGTTTCTGAAGTGTTTTAACATCGTCGATATTGCATCCCTGGTAATTGAGAGACTAACCCTATTAGTTCTAGCTGCAACAGGGCGCTAGAAACTGAACCCGCGTCCATTCCCGCTTGCTGCACAACGACATCAAATGAGGTAGGTTCTGAAGTAAGCGACTGCAACACTTTTGCCAACTCTGGCTCTAATTGAGGGATTGGGGCGGGTTGTTCTTGTGTAAATAGGGGTAGCTGTACCACGGTGTCAAGGTTTGGGATTGCGCCTAGCATTTCCAACAAGTGACCTTCATTTAAAATCACATGAGCGCCCTTGCTCAAAAGCCCCAAGCAGCCTAACGCTTGCTCGTTATCCAAGGAACCTGGTAGTGCGTAGACATCGCGGCAGAACTCATTGGCAAAGTCTGCCGTAATTAATGCACCAGACTTCGTAGGCGCTTCCATCACCAAAACGGCACGGCTCAATCCTGCAATAATGCGGTTGCGTTGGGGAAAATGAACCCGATTTGGCTTGCTACCTGCCGGATACTCACTGATGACTAGTCCCTGTTTCTGTATCTCCTCATACAAAGACAAATTGCGCGGTGGATAGACAACATCGATGCCAGTACCAAGAACAGCTAACGTCCGTCCACCAGCACTGAGACAGCCGTGATGAGCATTAGTATCAATTCCTGCTGCCATTCCGGAAACGACTGTAAAGCCATGCTTCGCTAAAGCCGTGCTGATTTTTCGCGTCCAGCGTTTACCATATTCTGTCGGTTCGCGGGTGCCAACAATGCCCACCATAGGGATGATGCCCTGATTTTCCTGAAGCTGAACCTGTCCTCGATAGTATAAAACTGGAGGTGGACTGGGAATTTCTAGTAGTAAGCGGGGATAGTCAGCATCAGCAGGTGTCCAGAAATTAGGGTTTTTTACGGAGTGCTGTTCTAGCAGTTGTTCGGGATTAATTTGCGATCGCGCGGCTGTTACCTTTGTGACATTTTGATACCCAAAGCCTTCAACTTGCCCTAGTTGACTAGCGCTTGCTTTCCAAGCCTCTGCAAGAGTTCCAAAGTGCTGTTGTAGCCGCCTGATTAACACAGGTCCCACACGGTCAACCTGTGACCAAGCCAGCCAGTAGGCACGTTCTTCTACCAATTTTCCCTCCTGATGCACCAGCGTCTTTAATAGCAGAAAGCCGTCAGCTATCAGCTATCAGCTTTTTTGTTTTTCTTGCTCTCTACACAAGTTTCACACACCTGAGTTGTACCTCATCTTTCCAGGAAACCGCTGTATATTGGTGGACTTTCATAATTCAATTCATAAAAGGAGAGCAATAGAGTGAGAACTTCCCCTATCACCCCATTGGCAAAGCGCTTACCGTCTCCAATCAATCAAACGTGCGTAAAGATAAGCCACTATTTCCGAAATAATTGACCGTACCCCTTCGCTAGAAACCCACCAATGTTTTGGATCATAACTGAGGGGTTTAGCAGCAATCACGCCTACTTTGATTTCAGGAGCAAGTGCTTGCTTGAAAATCATCCAACTTCTTCGGGCGTGGACATCATAGCTATAAAGATTGATTGAATCTATTGTCAAATCGGAGTTGACTAACCACTGGCGTAGCGCCGTAGCAGAAGCAGCCGTGCGATTTCTCACAACGCTTGATCCTGGAACTGCTATAAGTTGATCTTGCTCAAAACCGAGGGCAATAAAAGTCGCTTCCGCTAGCTCAGCAAAATTCTTGTACTGAGTAAGGTAGGAGCCTTGCTCTATAGTTAAGCCTGTGGTAATTATTTTTTTGTAGCCACCCTTTTGAAATTCTTGGATTGCCTCTTTAATGACATAGTCTTGTACCCAGCCTTCTACAACCAAAATATCGGCCTTAATCGGAGAAATGGGTGCAAGGAACGGATGTATATAGTTGAGGAGAAATACCATTAAAGTGGTGATACTTACGAGAGTGACTATCCATCCTTGAATTGTTAGCACCCAGGTTTCTTGCCGATAGATAAAACGCATTAGAACTTATGTAAGAGGGTACTGTACAAACTGCAAAAAATCGAATTCACCCAAGTTAGAGCTACGCCTACGAGAGTAAACGCGACCCTTAACAAGATAAATTTGCACAGAATTAGGAAAGTTTAGAAGAACAGGTGTACTCTGGCACAAATCTCTCCTAGAGTGCTTCACAGTGTACTTAGTGTAAGTCTGCTTCCCAAATTCCAATATAAATGCGATCGCTTTTTTGCCGTTGAATTAGACCCTTTAGGGAATGTAGTTGAAAAGAGTACTGGCGTGTCTGTCCTTGGTGTACTTGTTGTAATCCTTGTTCTATTTGCTCATTGAGCTTGCAGCCTAGCATTCCGTTGAGTGTCAGCAACATCATGTCAGAACCAACCCCAGCTTGGAAGGATGCCTCCGTTTGACGAATCCGTTCAGAGTATTGGTCAAACAGAAAGCCCAAACTTACCTGCTCAGGAATTAATTCATAAAATACGGCACGGGTATTTGGCCAGTAGCCGCGTGATGTACCAGTAGGAGCACCCAGCATCCGAATTACATCATTTTTCACAATTCCTGGCTGAAATCCGGGAATACCTACACCTGTCGGAACTGATTGACATTGATCTTCAATGATTTCCCCTAGCGGTGGCGGAAACACTTCAAATGACTCTGGAGGCAAGATATTAGGCTTTGAGGAGAATAAAAGCCTATCTTGTACCCCTTTCAATTCTGGCACTAGTTGAGACGGTAGCGACACCTGGGAAAGTCCGGCTATCAGGTAAGTCGTGACAATTAAAATCCCCATGATAATTTTCTAAGCAGTTATGTTGAAGTAGCGCCACCTGAGACCGTTGTGAATAGCTGTATCTTCCTCATCGTTCAGCTTGGATACGCTTTAAGGATTCCAGCCCCATTTAAGATGTTCATGACGCAATCACTCCAACCTAGTTTCCCGACTCTGCACATATTACAAAGTACCTCCTTTTACTCAATGAATTTATTGGCAAGCAGCATTCGGAACTTGTTAAACTCAAAATACTAGAACTCAACGCTGTGTATCGCTAATTGTTCAAAGCCAATTTCTATGATTTTTTAATCATCCGGCTAATAATCCTTTTACTCTGGAAGAAGGTTTTCTAAGTAGCACATGAAACGGCTCGTCGCTCAACTTCATAAATGAATTAAATATAGCTCAACATTTCTGCAAAAACCGCTCCTAAATTTTTGTTTTTATAAAGGTGGAGAATAGGGAGAATCTATTGTTTTAACTCACCATCACATCACCACCTGATGTCAGCATTACCTTACCCATTTTTCCAACTACTGAATCAGCACTCTAAGGAAGCTTAAGAGGGGTTGTCCCAGTTATACCGCACTGTTGTTCACATGGCAGATTAACTGCCTAGTCGAAGGTAACCCAGACATGGCAAAAGAACTTTAGTAATCGTTCTAATTTCACAGGTAAATCATTTTCCTGGTCATTCCGCCATCAACGACAAAATTTGCACCCGTGATAAAATCGGCTTCCGGAGATGCCAGATAGACAACCAGCGAAGCGACATCTTCTGGTTTCCCTACTCTACCAGCAGGATGTTGTTGATGGTCTTGTTCTGTCAGTTCGGGTTGGAGTCGTTTGGCTTGCTTTTGCCAATCGCTCACTTCTATCCATCCCGGACTTATACAATTGACTCGAATATCTGAGTCTAAACTGATAGCTAGAGCGTGAGTTAATGATAGAATTCCGCCCTTAGCAGCGGAATAGGCTTCGGTATTATCCTCTGACATTAAAGCTCTTGTCGAAGCGATGTTAATTACTGTACCTTTATTTTTTCTGAGATAAGGTACAGAATGCTTGGTACAAAGGAATACTCCTGTAAGATTGATAGAAATTGTTTTATTCCAATCGTCTAAGCTTAATTCTGTAATGGGTGGATTTTTTGGATTAGCGATCGCAGCATTATTCACTAATACATCAATGCCACCAAATTTATTAACTGTTTCGCCAATCAAGTTTTTGATTGAATCTTCATTAGAGACATCAGTATGAATAAACTGAATTGAACCTAAATGCTGAAATTCTGCTTCTGTTTCTTTCCCAGCGTCCTCATCAATTTCAGCAATAGCAACATGCAGCCCCTCTTTCAAAAACGATGAAGCGATCGCTTTTCCGATTCCCTGTCCGCCACCTGTAACAATTGCCACTTTCCTTTGCAAGCTCATCTGCCCTCCTAGTAATTTATGAATGAGCAGTACGCTTTTCTTTGAGGTAAGTAAAGACTGACTTGTCACCAATATCAGGAGGAATCGCTTGCATGACCTTACGCAGAGCAAAGACGACAAACAAAATTGCCCAAATTCCCAGTAGAAGCTGCTCTCCAAACATTGGTAAAAGACCAGTAAGATGCCCCAACAGCAGCATTGGAACTAGCGGAGTGAGGAACTTTGTTTCGAGACGGTTGAAACAAAAAGCTTCTTTGAAATAAATACCTGTCAAAGCCGCAAACGTAAAGCCAACTCCGAAAAGAGTCATCGGGTGGTTGTAAACGGATAAGGCAAGTGATTCATTGCTAGAAAGTGCTAACACAATCGCGGCTATACTCCCGATAACCCAAAAGAGTTGAAGTGTCCGGTGTAGGGCGGCAAGATAGATGTGAATGGTAACTAAACTAACACCCAGCGCTAGACTGAACACGGCATACAGGAGAGTTAGCATCCTCATTACGGTTGGGGTATCACCGAGGGATAATACAAGCCAGGTACCGACGGCGAAGCTCAGAGCGGCTACGGCTAAGCCAGCTCGGTAGATAATGACACCAGTGCGATCGCTTTCGGTAATCGTAAAGTCGCCAAATTGCCCTTGGTAAAATTCTGGATCAGATTGTATAAGCTGAGTCATAGTTGATTTTCCTTGGTTGCTGTAAAAGTGTTGAATCTCTTAAAAAACTTTTAGCCTCGTGACGGCAGTAATCTTCCCTAATCGTACCTCTTGGGTACTCTTAAGAAAAAGCTACAATACCCAACTCAATCGTACAGAATTGAGTCTCTTGGAAGAAGAGATTTAACAAAAGAGCAACGCTCTTAAAACTGCAAAAGATAATAAGCCTGTTGTGGTACTAACTTTGTAGTAGTTACAGGTGTCTTCAGTATAACTGGTGGTCTTGTTTGAGTTGGTGACTTGTTAATGCCGCCAATCTGGGTTTACTAAGGCTACAACGGTATAAATTTAAGCTAGTAGAACTTGCACGTTCGCACCCGTGTCTAGCTGCAACTCAGACTGGGCACTACCCCCGTTAACTGCAACTTCCAGCCAACCGTGGCTACCAATTAGAGCAACAATGTCTCCTAGTTTGCGATCGCTATAGGTTTGGCTAGCTGGGATCATGTGGGTACCAACCGCGACTGACCAAGTTTTTCCTTCGACATCAGCCGCAGGGATATTAGTCACTAAGTTACCGAAGTGGTCGATATATTGGATGCAACCTGTGACACTAGTAGGCGTTAGTGTCCGTTCAGGAATCCCCAGTTGCACCAAAGTTTTTGGGTCAATCACCTCTCCCAACAGTTCTATCGAAATACCACTGGCAAGATGCGCTCCTACAGCAGCAAAGATATCTCGTCCGTGAAAAGTCGTGCTGGGTGATAGTGTCCGCCAGTATTGAGGGTTTGTCAGTTCAACCGCTGCAACTACCGAATTTTCGCTCAAAACACCACTGAATAACCCGTTGTCTGGCCCGACCAAGAAGCCAGCATCGAGTTGGATAGCTACTCCTCTCCGGCGACTTCCTACCCCTGGATCGACTACGGCAATATGCACCGTCCCACCTGGAAAGTAAGGGTAAGCATTCATTAAGCTAAATCGACCAGCCGCAATGTTTTGAGGTGGAATCTGGTGCGTTAAGTCTACAACCGTCAAAGCCGGATTGATTTGAGCAATGACACCTTTCATCACTCCCACATAGACATCGCTCAAGCCAAAATCGCTTAAAAGCGTGATGAGCTTGTTTTCAGACATGTATATCAAATTACCTGTCCCACCCTTTGCCGAATCCTTCAGCCTGTGTATTCTTGATACAAATTCTTAGCTGTTCAGCGAGAACCTGAACATGGGGTTTCTTTAGCATTGTTAGGTGATTACCAGGAACCTGATGAACTTCCACTTTTCCCCTAGCTAGCTGACTCCAGCCTAAAGTTGAGTCTTTATGAGCAGTACTAGACTCACCACTTGTTCTTAAAAGAGTAATTGGGTTTGGATAGACCTGTGGGACATAGTTGAGATTGGCTTGGCTGTTAGCTTGGTAGACACGAAGCATAGGGCGAATGTTTAGTTCGCTCAGTATTCGCTCTCTAGACTCCTGAGGGATGAGGCTAGTTAAAGCGGCTTTTCTCCAAAGAGAGGACAAGGTTTCACTACTTCCAAGCCACTGAAAAAGCTTATTGAAATTAGTAAAACTAGGCAAGAAACTATTACTTTCGTCTTTATTAGAAGCAGTTATTAAATAAAAATAGTCGAGTAAAAATGACCAAATTGAGCGCGTTGCTGTGGTCAGAAGAAACTTGAAGCCCTCCCGAAAGGAAGGTATGTTGCCAGGAATTGGAGCAAGGGTATCCAGTAGAGCGAGTAGAGCGACCTGATGCCCCCCTCTCGTCAGTTGTTGAGCCATTTCAAAAGCAACTAAACCCCCGAAAGACCAGCCTCCGAGAAAGTAGGGACCAGACGGCTGAACTTTACGCAAGCAATTGATGTAGTAAGCAGCTATGTCCTCAATGCGAGTTAAGGGAGGTTGTTCTCCATCCAGTCCTAGAGGCTGCAACCCGTAAAAGGGTTGGTCAAATCCTAGACAATAAGCCAATTCATAATAAGGGAAGACAGTACCGAAGATTGGATGAACGCAGAAGAAAGGTGGCTTTGAACCAGCAGGCTGAAGGGGAACTAAGGGAGACCAAGGCAGAGTATCTGATTCTTGCCCTAGAACACTTGCTAGACCTTCAACTGTAGGATTTAAGAAGAGGGCAGATAGCGGTAAATCTCGCTCAAACTGCTCGTGAATCTGAGCCATGAGGCGGACGGCTAAAAGTGAATCACCTCCCAACTCGAAGAAGTTGTCACGAACTCCTATGCGATCGCACTTCAGAACCTCAGCCCAAATTTTTGCGATCGCTTCCTCTGTTGGAGTACGGGGAGCGATAAAGTCTTCTGCTAATTCAGTCTTATCTGTACTAAGCCCCTTTAAGGCACGACGGTTTACTTTACCATTGGGCAACAACGGCAAAGCCTCCAGCATTACAAAAGCGGAGGGAATCATGTACTCTGGCAGCTTCTCTTTTAAGAAACAGCGTAGTGAGGACGCACAGTCCTGCGCCTCTACCGTCTGTAACTGCTCTTGGTTTGGGACAACATAAGCGACTAAACGCTTGTTACTAGATACGTCTTCTTTTGCGATCGCAACTGCCTCTTTCACATCCGGATGCTGATTTAGCACCGTCTCAATTTCCCCCAACTCAATACGGAAGCCACGAATCTTTACTTGTTCGTCAATGCGACCTAAAAATTCAATGTTACCGTCAGGTCGGTAACGAGCTAAATCACCTGTTTTGTAAAGGCGCTCTCCAGGTTTGTGGCTAAAAGGATTAGGAATAAACTTCTGTGTAGTTAACTCAGGTTGGTTGAGATAACCTCGCGCCAGTCCATCACCACCGATATACAGTTCTCCCGGAACACCGATAGGTATAGGTTGTAGATAGGAGTCCAGTATATAAACTTGTGTGTTAGCAATCGGACGACCAATAGATAGTTTCTCACTACCGTCACTGAGTTCCGCTACGGTAGACCAAACAGTTGCTTCAGTTGGGCCGTAGGCATTGAAAAATCGACGACCTGAAGCCCAGCGTTTTACGATATCGGTAGAACAGGCTTCTCCGGCAGAGATAATCGTCCGCAGTTCAGGAAGTTCTTGTGCAGGTAGAACGGCTAACAAGGAAGGCGGAAGTGTGACGTGGGTAATTGCTCTGTCGCGTAGCAGTTGGATTAGGGCTGTTCCTGGTAGAAGGGATTCCTTCTTTGCTAAATACAGTGTTGCTCCAGTTAAGAGTGCCATGACAATTTCAAAGATCGAGGCATCAAAACTCAGAGAGGCGAATTGCAGGATGCGGTTACAAGCGCTTAGGTTTAAAGTCTGAATCTGGACCTGAGATAAGTTGCACAACCCTTGATGCTGTACTAGAACACCTTTGGGTTTTCCAGTCGAGCCAGAAGTGTAGATGACATAAGCCAAGTTGTTAGGTGTGACGCTGCTGATTGGGTTTTCCTTGCTTTGTTGGGTAATTGCATCCGCCTCTTTGTCTAGGCAAACTAAAGATAACTGATTCTGCTGTCCGCTATATGTTGCTCGATCCCCCCAACCCCCCTTAAAAAGGGGGGCTAAAACTGAATGAGTGAGCAAGATGGGTATTTGAGCGTCCTCTAGCATGAAGTTAAGACGCTCTTGAGGATAGGTGGGATCTAATGGCACATAGGCTCCACCTGCCTTGAGGATGCTTAAGCAACCCACTATCATTTCCACAGAACGTTCCAAGCAGATACCAACTAGAACTTCTGGTTCTACCCCTAGTTTTTGCAGATAATGGGCGAGTTGGTTGCTGCGGTTGTTGAGTTCTCGGTAGGTGAGTTGTTCGTCTTCAAAGACTAAGGCTATGGCATCAGGTGTCTGTTCTACCTGAGCTTCAAACAACTGCTGGATACATAAATCCTTCTGATAATCAGTCTGGGTGTCGTTCCACTCCACTAGCAGTTGATGCCGTTCACTTTCTATTAAAAGTTGCAAGTCACAAAGGCGTTGCTGGGGGTTGGCGACAATACTTTCCAGCAGCGTTTGAAAGTGTCGCAGCATCCGAGTGATTCTGGCATCATCAAATAAATCGGTGCTGTAAGTTACCTGTCCTCTAAGACCTTCCGGTGATTCCCACAGGTGGAACTCTAGATCGAACTTAGCGCTTGGGTTGTCGAAGTCCAGCAGCGAGAAGGTTAGTCCAGGTAACTCTAGCGCCTTGATGGGTGTGTTTTGGAGGCTAAACGCGACCTGGAATAAGGGATGGTAGCTCAGGTTGCGTTCTGGATGCAGTTCCTCGACCAGCTTCTCAAAGGGTAAGTCCTGATGGGCATAGGCTCCTAGCGCGACCTCCCGTACTCTGTCTAGGAGTTCTAGAAATGTTGGGTTGCCTGATAAATTGGTACGCAACACCAGACTATTGACAAAAAAACCAATTAGTCCTTCTATTTCCTGGCGATTGCGGTTGGCGATCGCAGAACCGACTACAATATCCTCTTGCTGCGTGTAGCGGTAGAGCAAGGTTTGGAATGCTGCTAAGAGAGTTATGAACAGAGTCACCCCTTGGCGTTGTGAAAGTGCGTCTAGTTCCTGACTCAGGTTTTTTGGTAACTCTAGAAATTGTGTTGCCCCTTGGTAGGTTGGAGTAGCAGGGCGAGGTTGATCGGTGGGTAAATTCAGTAGGGGAAGATTGTCTAGTTGCTGCTTCCAGTAAGCTAACTGAGTCTCTAGAACCTCACCCTGTAGCCATTCGCGTTGCCAGTCGGCAAAGTCTGCATATTGGATAGGCAGTTCTGGTAAGGGTGATGGCTGGTTGTTGGCAAAGGCTGTGTAAAGTGTTCCTAGTTCCCGAAGTAGGACTCCGATAGACCAGCCATCGCAGACAATATGATGCAGATTCAGCAGGAGTACGTGTTCTGATGAGTCTAGCTGTAGGAGCATGACTCGTAGTAGCAGTTCGGAGGATAAATCGAAAGAACGCGATCGCTCCTCGGTAGCCAGTCGTCGAGTTTCAGCTTCCTGTTCGGTTGCTGGTAGCGATCGCCAATCGACCAATGGCAGAGGGATAGTTAAGGAAGGAGCAATTACCTGGACAAGTTGCCCCTCCAGCATCCTAAAGGTGGTACGCAAGGCTTCATGGCGACGCACGATTTCGTTAAACGTTTGCTCTAGCGCTGCTATGTTGAGCGAACCTGTTAGGCGAAGTGCTGCGGACACATTGTAGAAGGAATTGCCTGGGAAGAGGCGATCGAGAAACCACAACCGTTGCTGGGCAAACGATGCCGGAAAGACGAAGACTTCTGATTCTTCTAAAGTATTGAGTTTTTCCTCAGCCGCCCTGAGGGAATTGTCAGCAAGATGCTGGCTCATAAGCTTCTGAGCTGGTCGTTTAAGCGTGTTGCCATTGTACTGCTCCTTCGTTATTACACTTGTAATAACTACATCGGCTTGGATTGCTGCAAATTCTCAAGAATAACCTCAGGCACTTTTCCAAGTCAAAATTCCCCGCCGCCTACGCTCTACTTCCATGTCTATCAGCTGAGGGGTGTGGGTAATTTCCTCACGTAGATGATCGAGTTCATTGAGGATTTCTGTGGGAATGCTTCCTTCGGGGTAAAGCTCAGGTTTGGCAAGGAGTTCTACTAAGTTGCGCGCTTGACTGCGTTCGACGTATTTTATGGCTTCAGTGTAGTCATGCAGTTCTAGGCAAACTTCCACTGTGTCTTGATAAAGCGGATTCCATTCTTCAGCTAGTTTTTGTTTAGCTTCATCGCCAGAGACAATCTCACTGCGTAGGAATTCCACAGCATCGATGGCGAGGGCAAAGGCACTGTAAGCCTTGGAGAACTGTTGGGCATCTCGGTAGGCAAGACCTAGGTTGAATTGGGCTTTTGCATGGTTTTGAGGGAAAGCTTGGCGGGTATGTACCTCCAACGCAGCAGAGAAACAGTGGATTGCTGCTTCCAAATTCTCTGCTCTATTGCCGTGAATACGGTTAAGGTAGGCAACACCTAAATTGCTTTGGGTATCTGCCCAGTCTTGAGGGAAGGCTTCACGGGTACGTACCTCCAACGCAGCAGAGAAACAGTGGATTGCTACTTCCAAATTCTCTGCCCTATTGCCGTGAATACGGTTAAGGTAGGCATTGCCCAGATTGTTTTGGGTGGCAGCCCATTGTTCGGGAAAGTCTTGGCGGGTACGTATCTCCAACGCAGAAGAAAAACAGCGGATGGCTACTTCTATATTCTCTGCTCTCTTCCCCCGGATACGGTTACTGTAGGCATTGCCCAGATTGTTTTGGGTGGCAGCCCATTGTTCGGGAAAGTCTTGACGAGTACGTACCTCCAACGCAGAAGAAAAACAGTAGATTGCTGTTTCCAAATTCTCTGCCTGCTCTCCCTGAATCCGGTTAAAGTAGGCAGCGCCCAGATTGTTTTGGCTCATAGCCCAGTCCTGCGGAAAGGTATGGCGGGTGTATTCTTCCAACGCAGAAGAAAAACAGCGAATTGCCACTTCTATATTCTCCGCCCTCTCTCCCTTGATGCGGTTAAGGTAGGCGTTACCCAAATTGTTTTGGGTGACAGCCCATTGTTTGGGAAAGGCTTGGCGGGTGTATTCCTCCAATGCAGAAGAAAAACAGCGAATTGCCACTTCTATATTCTCTGCCCTCTCTCCCTTGATGCGCTCACAGTAAGCACTACCTAGATTGTTTTGCGTAGTAGCCCACTGGTCGGGCAAGGCTTGATGGGTAAAAACTGTGGCAACGACCTCATAGCCCGTAATAGCAATTTCCAGATTGCTGGCTCGGTGACCTCTCCGGAACTCCCGAATCAGGTTGCTGAAATTGCCAATAGCTACTGCGGTGCGTCGTGTTTGCTCTGCCTCTAATTCCGATAAGGTAGCTGTCGCCCAGCTTCGCAACGCTTGAGCAAAGTTATTATCTAGCTTGTCCAGGTTCGCCTGCAACAGTGGGTACACCACTCGCTGGTCGCCCTTGCTATCTTGGGTTGCTTGCAATACCTCAATTAAAAAATCGCGATACACCTTAACTTCTAATTGTTTCAGCAACTGATTGATGATGAGTTTAGCAACATTACCTGAATGCGCCACTGCTTGCAAACGTGACAAGATATCCGCACTTATAGGCAAATCTAGCTCAGTTACACCTATCGACCTCAGAGAATCAGCCGCCGTTAGTGTCAACTCATCATCTTCCTCGCGAATCATCTCCAGCAGCAGAGGAACTGCCTGAAGCGCTTCTCCCCAATCGAGAATCTCGGCACAGCGCTCCTGCCAAGGCTTTGAGCGATTTTGCCAAGAAGACTTGAGAGCATTCCAATCCTCTGTTGTCAGTTGTTTAACCAGCTCACAGGCATATAAGCTAGCGTCATCAGCCCAATAGTCGTCTGAGAAATCTTGGCTCAAATATGCATCTAACTCTTGAAAAATCGTCATAGTACCACCGCCTCAAAAATTTGTGGTCGGAGTGCCGCCAGTAGGATAAGAGGATGTAACATTTCCCGAAGCATCCTTGATTACCTCCCACTCTACGCCATCAACAATCTGCCGATGCAAGGTTGAACCATCCCCCCGCGAACTTATGGCAACGGGAGGAGTACTCGCTACTTGGTTGGTTACATCGATAATTTTGTCATCGCTCCAACTGTCCGGTGCTAAGGTGGATTTCTTAATTTTGGAGACATCGCCATCTGGAAATTCTTTGACCAACTTGACAGTTGTTGTGCCATCAGCATTATTGCTAATAACTTCGACATCGAAATCGGAACGATTTTTAATTCTAGGTGAGTGAGCGCCTATCAGTTTGTTGGAAAGACCACCCGGCGAGTTGGGATTGGGAACTCGCTCTCCGTAGAGAATTTTCTCTCGCATTTAAGAAACTGTACTCTACCCTGACAAATTTAAGCGCTGCTCACTGTAATCCGTTGTTCTCGACAGGTGCGCTCATAGGTTGCCGCCAAGTCAACTGGCAAGCAAATCTCACCGCGCAACCACAGAGGTAGAGTTGGCAGAATACTGCCGATCGCTAGTTCTTCCTGCCAGATATCCAAGCTTGGCTGTCCATTTCGCTCGATCGCTCGATAGGCGATCGCATAAAGATTCAGTTTGGCTGAAGATGCTTTGCCCTCAGTGAGACGTGCTAATAATTCACCATGCAAATTTGCCTGCCTTGCGGTGACAACATCAACCACAATCAAGCCAATTCCCTGCCGCAAATAAGTTTCGCACTTGGAAACAAACGCTGCACGATGAGCAGGGCGATCTTTGTTGGCAGGGCTAACTAATTCAATTGCACCTTTCAAAATAGGCCCTGTTTCAGAATCAAAGATACTTACTTCTACACTCTCAGTTGTTGGCAGAAATGGCACAGTTTGCGTTGCTTCTGGAGGTATCCATAGACTCTGAGACTCTGTTGGTAGCTGAATGATTCCCGTTTCGTTTGCAAATCCCTGCTGAGATTCCTCAAATGCAGCGACATCAATTTCAATACCGAACTGCACGTTGGGTTCAGCAAAGTAACCCTCTGGCAATTTAGCGTTCAAGTCCGATGCAATATAGGTTGCCCAAGCGTTATGAAATGCGTGCCAGTGACGACGAGTACTCAACGGTGGACGAAAATGATCTTGCAGCATCATTGGTAGGCAACTGACATACCTTTCCAATAGTATGTTTTAATCATTAGACCTCTTGCAAAAGTAGCTAGGACGGGCAAGATGCCCATCCCACTCATAGCCATTTTTTCTTGTGGGGTAGGCGTCCCGCCTGCCCCAGAATTTGATGAAAAGAACTTTTGCAAGAGGTCTATTGTTACTTTTGATTCTACTTGCTTTCTTTGTTCAACGAGGATAACTTCATCCGTCGAGCCTCACGGGAAATTGGTACTAACGCTGGGGCTTTAGTTTGAGCCGAGCTATCTTTCAAGCTTTCAACTACTTTAGAGAGTTGTGCGATCGCAATTCATCTCGTATTTTTCCCAGACTAATAAGAACTCTCTGTCTCATGGTGTCTCCTCACTGAGATAGCTAAGCTCAACTAGTGCGGTACGTAGCTCCTGTTCAAAACGCCCAAACGCTGGAACTTGACGAAGACGGGTCAACTGCACCCGCTCCCCAATCGCATCAAAGAAGTCTGCCGCAGTTCTGCGTCTACGCTGCTTAGTTCCTACTATCCTGGCATAAGTTTGATTGAGCGTTTGCTTGGGATCGAGAATACTTTCTACCTCACGCGGTCTTAATGGTATGCCCAAAGCCTCATCATCCAGCACCGTTCCAAAGGCATCTCGTAAAGCATCACCGTCCACCAGCGTCCAAGCTTCCATCTCCCGAACAGGCACAACACCCACTGTCCGCTTCAGTTGAGAAGACAGTTCAGATGCAATGCGCTCCTTGGCTGGCTGAACCCGCTGATCATAAGCAGCTTTTGGATCGCCTGATCCATCTGTATGAATGAACAGAATGTTATACGCTCCATTAGCTGCTTTTGCTGCTTCTACGATTTGGGTAGCAAGGTCTGCATCTCGGTAGTCTTGAGGCGCGTGCAGATTCAATACATCCCCGATTTCTACCGTAGTTCGAGCATTCCTCAAACACAATTCCTCTGTTGCACGACGCAGAACGGGGGGCAAAAAGCGGTAGTCAGTAGGCCCTTCTGCGAATAAGGCTAATCCCAAATATTGCACCTGCGCTAACCCTCGCGATCGACGCTATGCAAATAGCGTTCCACCTCGACCTTGCTGACGTACTCTCGATTTTCCTCAGCCAACAGCTCTCCTTGACCCTTGACAGGTCTGATGCGGGTTTTACGACTTATTTTGTCTACTTCTGGGTTCACGACACTGACCATATCAGCGAACATCGCTTCATCGTCTTCCAAGCAAGAGAGAACTACAGGGGAATGGCTATTGAGAAGCATTTGGGAGAGCGGTTCTTGTTCCTCCACCTCCTCAGAAGTTGGATCTGTCACTAGTTCGCGTAGCCGTTCAATCATTGCCTTCAAACGGAAGGGATGCACCCCATTCTCCGGCTCTTCAAAACAGACTAAGCCACGATGTTTCGGATCGTGTAAAAGAGTCAGCAGTGCTAAAACACGTAGAGTGCCATCGGATACAACACGAGAGCTGAAAGGAAATCCATCCCTCATGTCAATGTCAATCCGGTACTCTCGGTTTTTCTTGTCTTCCTCAATGCTCACACCCACTACACCGGGAATCAGGGAGGTCAGATCGGCAGCAATATCTGCTAAGTCTCCCTTAGGTCGGATTTCCATTGCTGTCTCAGCTTGAATTCGAGCTAGTACCGTAGCAAGATTTGCTCCATCTGGTTCCAGTTCAAGAGCAGCAGTGGTAGGACTTGGTCGCCTCAGTGCATTGGGGTCGAGTTGGAGAAAACGCCAAGAGCGCATCTCCTCGCGTAGGGCATAAAGGTGTGGAAACTCGGCAGAAGTAATGCTTGACAGCACTGTAGCTTCTGCGGCTTCTGCTGGGCGCGTCCGACCTTTTCTGCCATCCTGATTAATTTTGAAACTGCGCTTGCCGCCAGATTCGCCAGTAGTTGTAGTTAGCCAAGGTGTGCGGCGACCGTATTTCATGAATAATTGTCTAAATTGAGCTGAAAGTTCCTGTTGTTTGGGTCGCCACTTGTCGCTTTGAGCGAGGATGGGTTTTGCCTCCTCTTTTGCTACGACCAATCGCTCAATACCCCGGTCATCCTTCCGGCGTTCAATCTCCACCTCATAACGCACACGAGAATGAGAAATTTTTACCGTGTCACCCCAAGGGTCTCGTACTTCGGGCGCGAGGAGCAGCTCTACTGTGAAAGCCATTCGGGTGACAGAGGAACCATCCGCTTCTCTACGAAACAACTCTTGAGGTTCGCCGCGCAAGGTCTTGACGGCTGTTCGCAAGTCAGTTCCGGCTAAATGGGAGAGGAGTCGAATCGCATCAAATAGATTGGATTTACCAGAAGCATTTGGCCCCAAAATCACTACAAAAGGTCCTAAATCTAGAGCAAAATTCTCGAAGGTCTTAAACCCGTCGATTTCAATTCGGGTTAGCATTGGCTGTTTTTCCCAAAAGGGCTAAGCAGTCGTCAATATTATCACTTGAGCGCTTTTATTCTATTGTCCCTCTAATTCAAGAAGATAGCCTGAGCCACTGATTATTACGGTTGCAAAAGGAACTAGCACCAGATTACGAAGTTCTCTACTTTAGTGAGCAGCTACACAAACTCCTAACTCATCCCAGCCAACTAGCCTCAGCTTCCTGAATGAATACGCTCGATCTGGTTTTGGTTTTAGCCTTTCAGAAGACAATGAATTGCTCAGACTTTAGCTCACAAAGGGCTAGTAGACTTCGGCGGAAGTTAGGCTACTATTAATAGAGCCAATCTAACGTA
>NZ_JCACKQ010000022.1:0-69684 GCF_059505465.1 Symplocastrum torsivum
ATTGCGCTCCACTAAATTATCTGCTTGTGACACTCAAAGGGCGGAATGTGGGTTTATGATTTTATATTTGTTATAAATTTAGGTTGCCAGCTTTCCTAACAGCCGACCACTGCTATTAGAGATAAGCCGTTAGAGGCAGACTATCTAAAAGCGATCGCTTATTTTCAAGAAAAAAAACTCTCCTTGGGTAAAGCGGCTGAATTAGCAGGAATGAATCGGCTGGATTTTATGGATATTTTATCCCAAAAAGGGATTGTGATTTTCGATTATGACGAATCGGATCTAAATACTGAATTGAGTGGTATCACTCAGTTGCGATTTGACATCGATTCGCGGCGCTGCCCGAACAATGTCTAGAATCAGGGAAATATGCTTTGAGAAGGCGATAGGCACTTGAAGACAGCAGAAGAACTCGAAAAAATAACTGATCGCGCAAAGTTCGAGCTTTTAGTAACTTCAGTACTTCGTAAAGATAACAGAGATTACGCAGCTATTATACATACTGGTATCAATGCTCAAGGGGAAACAATCAGGTCGCCATTAGACGGATTTTGTCGAGTTCCTGAAAGTGTTCCTCCTCGCTTCATAGTTGTGGAACACACCACTACAGATAGAGACGGGCTAGAGAAAAAGTGGCTGTACGACCACAGCACTGCTAAAAGCACTAACGTTTCTGAAAGTAAAGATGGCGACTTATTGAAAGCTGGTCGTGAAGCCCAAAAAGTTAGAAAAGATTTTCCTGATGCTAAATTTACAGTCATCTTGACTACAAACCAGCATTTATCTAAAGGAGTTGAACTTTTAAACAAGGTGTACAAGAAGGCAGCAGAACTTGGAGTTGATGTTGATATCTGGGAGCAATCACGATTAGTTGACTTTTTAGATTCTACTCCTGAAGGTCACTGGCTTCGTAAGGAGCACCTTCATATTGAGGCTCAAATGTTATCTGAGTCTCTGCTAGGTAGGCTTTGTGAGCAGAGTTTAGCCAATTACGAAAAGCAATTCCTAACGAGTCCTAATAGTTGGGTTTACCGTGAGATTGAAAGCCAGATTGAAAAAGGGACGCATACTAACACATACACAATTCAGCTCCTTATTGGTGAATCTGGCTCTGGCAAAAGTGCGGCGGCTTATCAAATATTAAAAAAGCACTTAGGCTCTGGCGGATATGGTTTGTGGGTATCTGACGAATGGCTTAGGGAATGTACCTCCCTAGAAACCGCCATTGATAGAGTTTTACGAGACCTTTATCCAAGTTTGCTACCTGATGCCGGGAGAGTTGCACTGCGAATTATCCCAGAGGGTTCACGACTGCTGCTAATTGTTGACGATGTGAACCGAGCGAATAACCCTACAAGACAAGTGGAAAACCTCGTTAACTGGTCTAAACCAAAGCAGTCAGAGCCATCTGATTTACCATCGTCATTCTCACCGTACTTTGTTATATGTCCTGTATGGTCTCAGATTTTGGGGTCTATAAGCCGTGATTTAAATGAGACAGCCTGGGTCAATAACGTCTTCATTAGCTCTATGACTTCAGCAGAGGGCATGGTCGCTGTTCAAACCACTACATCCGACGCTGGTATGGAAATCACAAATACAGAAGCTATTTCCTTAGCTACAAGTCTGGGAAACGACCCTATCCTTATTGGCTTGTTTGCTTCACTATTATCAAGCACTCAGCCCTGTGAGTTAAATAGTCTAACTGAAAACGTTGTTGAGCGATTTATCAAGACTGCCATTAAACAAGTATCTTCTAGTCCAGGCACCCTTCTAGAAATCGAGTATCGAGACGCTTTATCTAGCCTAGCCACTTTCATGCTAAAGAACCGGAGGCTCTTTCCAAAGTGGAAAGAGATTCGGAACTGGTTCAGGGAATCTCCCGATGAGTTGACTGCATTGAGGGAGTTAACCAGACATGAGAAATTATGCCGATTAACGCCAGAAAAAAAGTTTATTTTTCGTCATGATCGCATCCAACAGACTCTTCTAGTGGAGAGCATGATTGAGATACTGACAGACACTAATCTAGATTTAGACATTCTATATGAGCCATTCTATGCAGAAATAATTGGTCGAGCGATCGCACGTTCTCCACAAAGTAAGGTGTTTCTGAGAGAACTGCGAAATCAGCTTCCCTTAGCCTTAGTGGAAGCAACACGGTGCTTTGGCACTCCCACCACTGATTATCATCAAGCAATCATCGAAGAAGTTAAAGAATGGGCAAATAGCAGTGCCACAACTGGCTCTGTTCCAGAATCAGTTCTTGATGCAATATGTTGGAGCTTGCGAGAAACAAACTCTTCGGCAGTGCTAGAAATAACTAAAAAATTCCCTGCTTACCGACCTGTTCTTCTAGCTCGTCTCCGAAATGGTTGTACTGTCAGTGGTGTTCGCTACTGCATCTATGAAAAAAATCGATATTATTTTGTACCTTCTTGTAAAGATAGCCTACGCGAGCAGATACTGGAACAAGCAAAACACCATCATAAAGAGAAACTTCTGATAGAACTCAGGCAAATTCTGAAATCGTATGATGCTACTGATGAATTGCGGGATGGTGCTCTGACATTAGCAGGTTTTTTAGGTTTTCCTGAGCTAGAAGATGATATCGAGACGTGTTGGCAACTTGCGACAGACAAGACATTTGTTCTTCCTGCAGCGATTTGGGCTGTCATTCAATGTTGTAGTACTGAGTTTAAAAAACTACTAGACCCACTGGTGACGTATTGGGCGGGGTTATCTGATGAAAAAGATTTATATGGCATTTTCTGTTGGACGTTGGTATATGGACTCAATGATGAAGTGATAAACTACTTTATTGCTCAGTGCAATGTCCACAAATCTTTGCACTGGTCAATCGCTAATATATTTCTTCCTATTGCTATTGAACACCCAGATGTCCTTGAGTGGCTTTTAAAAACTGTAGCTGACATCCAAAGAGTTGAAACAGATTCTGACGAATTATCACACTGGGCACATATCTTCGCATCCCTCTGGGTTCGTATCCGTTCTGCCAATTCAAATAGACAGAAATTATCACAAACTTCTATGGAGCGACTCAGAATTTTGTGGCAAAGCCTAGAAAGTGAGGATTTTTTGAAGCAGAAAGCATTTGATCTATGGATTGAAAGCGCTGATAATAACCAGCTTCAAGACTTAAAAGCTGTACAATCTAATTCAACCTTTTTCTACAAGGCATTGGAAAAGCGTATAGAACTAGGAGATCAAACCGTTGTCAAGGAGATTCTCCCTCTTATAGCAATGCATACTTGCTGGTTGCAGTTTGCTCATCAGGTGTGGTGTGATGAGGTTATGACCGCAGCAGAATCTTACTTAGAATCATTTAAGGATAACATTCCAACAGATTTTTCAGGTGGTTGGTTAGATGAACACTACACATTATCAAACTTACTTACTCTGATTCCCTTAAAAGATGCAGAAATGCTTCTAGAAAAGTATTGGGCATATCTAGGTTATAGTCCTCCATTTATCCAAGCTGCTCTGTATATTGGTACATCTAGATGTATAAATCTAGCTACATTCAGTATTAACCGATGTCTGGGTCATGTATCCGTCTTTAAAGGTATCAGTGTTACCTTCGGTTGTTCGATTCATAAAAAGAAGGATTATCTGACTGTACAGCATTTAGAAAGACTGGTGCCATACCTGAATTACCTAGATGAATGTGAACTATGGCTATTAGAGCAAATTTGTCAACAACTTGGGGTTCCTGAATGGGGTCAGAAATACCTTGCTACCAAACTTAATGAAAGCCATAGAAAGGAGTATTACCCATCCAATGATGACCTACTTCAAGAACTGGATGAGTTGGCAGCAAAGGAAAACGGTGTATGGCGAGTTACTAACTGGCTAGACAAATTTGAAAAACGGCACGTTTCAAAAAGCCGAGCTTTAACCATTGTAGATTGCTGGCTTGCGTTCAATCCTACCGTAAAAGGTCTCCAGATTGCTGCCGCTTGTATTCAATCCGTGGGTACTCGTAAGGATTTGTCTATCTTGGATCAATACACAATAGAGGGTTCACCCAATGAGATTGCCAAGATAAAGGAGAGTACTCGATTTGCTGTTTATAGGGGAGCGCTAGATTAGGAAAATCAGCCTAGCGACTCTCCAGGTATAACACCAAGGCGATCGCTCCCTAAAACAAACTGTAACAGCAGTTACAAAACTTTCGCACTTGACGGTGCTAGAAAATGTCATGCTTGTTCTACAAAGCATAGATAGACAAATTAGTGAGGAGCTAAGACCTTGAAGAAGGTAGAAGCAATTATCCGTCCATTTAAGCTAGACGAAGTGAAAATCGCTTTGGTCAACGCTGGTATTGTGGGAATGACAGTTTCTGAAGTCCGGGGATTTGGACGCCAGAAAGGTCAGACTGAACGCTATCGTGGTTCTGAGTACACCGTTGAGTTCCTACAAAAGCTCAAGGTAGAAATTGTGATCGAGGACAATCAGGTTGACATGGTGGTAGAAAAAATCATTGCCGCTGCTCGAACGGGTGAAATCGGTGATGGCAAGATTTTCATCAGTCCTGTCGATCAGGTCATTCGGATTCGGACAGGAGAAAAGAATCTGGAAGCTGTTTAACTAATCTCATCCCAATTACTGAAGCTGAGGTACTATCCCTAGTTAGTGCCTCAGCTTCTAGCGCTGCTTGGTTATATCCACAGCATCAGCCAAGACTAAGCCAACTGGCTCAACTGAGGCAGTAGAGATTCAAAGGCTTTGCCGCGATGACTATATTGCCGCTTCATCTCCGGCTTCATCTCGGCAAACGTCAACCCTGGCTCTGGTAGATAAAAAATTGGGTCGTAGCCGAAGCCACCCGTTCCACGAGGAGCGCGTAAGATTTCACCCCGGCAGATACCTTCTGCTTGGAGAGCGATCGCACCATCAGGATGTGCGATCGCTACAACACAAACAAACTGCGCTTCCCGATTCAGCTCATTGCCAAGTTCCCCTAACAGCCGCTCAATCCGCTCTGAGTCTGTTTTACCGTAACGTGCTGAGTAAACCCCTGGTGCCCCATTGAGGGCATCAACTTGTAAACCGGAATCATCTGCGATCGCCCATTCTCCAGTTGCCTTCGCCACCTCTGACGCTTTTAGGCAAGCATTCTCGGTAAATGTATTACCCGTTTCCTCAATCTCCAATTCAGGTGGCTTTAGCTGTAAATCCCACCCCAAAGCTTCCAAGTAGAGCTGCATTTCCCGCAACTTCCCAGGATTTCCTGTCGCTACAACAAGTTTAGTCATTAGTCGTTGGTTGTTAATTCTTGGTTGATAGTTGCCCTGTATTCAACTAAATCACTAATGACTAAAGACAAATCATACAGAATTTGCCCAATCCTTCGCCCAGTTGAGGGTGCGACGTGCCTCCTCAGGAGTGGCAGCTTCGCAGTACAGTCGCAATACAGGTTCAGTGCCACTAAAACGAATCAGCAGCCAACTGTCATTAGCTAAACGGAATTTATATCCGTCCGTCGTCTGACAATCTACCACCGACTGCCCAGCAATTTCGGTTAAGGGCTGAGTTTGTAATTGTTCCAGCAACCGCGCTCTCACGTCCATCCCCGACAGATGTAAATCAATACGGTCATAGGCAGAGAAATAGCCTGTGCGCTCCTGGAGGCGTTTGTAGAGGTCACTCAGATCGAGTCCTGATTGGGCGATCGCTTCTAAAATGTACAGTGCTGAAAGCAAAGCATCTCGTTCTGGAATATGGTTCCCATAACCAATTCCTCCCGACTCTTCGCCACCTAGCAAGACGGGAGTTGTTAACATCCGATCAGCAATGTACTTGTAGCCAATAGGAGTCTCGTAGACTGGCAACTGATACAAGGCAGCTACACGCGGAAACAAGTCTGAACCACTAATCGTTTTGACAAGTTCACCAGTAAAGTGACGCCGTTCTGCTAGATGTTCGAGCAAAATAGGGATGAGAATTTGAGAGCTTAGGAAGTTCCCCTCGCCATCGACAGCAGCAATGCGATCGCTATCACCATCAAACACCAGCCCCACTGCCAACTCCGTACCTTCTTTACGCCGATGAGTTCGCATTACCCGGAATAGCTGAGAAAGATACTTCGGCAATGGTTCTGGGGCACCACCACCAAATAAAGGGTCGCGTGAACTATTTATTTCCTGAATCGGAACACCCAATATTTGTTCTAAACCACCTGCTGCTGCCCCATGCATCACATCAGCATAGACAGTCAGCTTTCCTTGTCGAATCACCTCCTGAATTTGAGCTAGATCGACTTTTGCCCGCAGTGCCTCGCAGTAACTCAACCAGGGGTTAAATGTCTGAAGACTTCCAGGTTTTGTAACTGAGGACGGTTCCCAATCTAGTTGAGCTTCAATCTGCTGAGTAATTTCTGGGGCAACTGACCCACCAAACGCTCCTTTTACTTTTAATCCCAGGTAGCCTCCAGGATTGTGGCTTGCTGTGAGAACCAAAGCTCCTAGAGCGTTTTGTTGCTTCGCTGCCCAGCTAAATGCGGGAGTCGGAGCATAACTCTCTGAGAACAGGACATCAAATCCAGCCGCTGTCACAACCTCTGCTGTCTTTTTGGCAAAATCTTCTGCCATGAAGCGTCGGTCGTAACCCACAATTAGCGTGTTGCTACCCGTGGAATCACCATAAACGTCCGCCAAGACTTTTGCAGCCACAGGTGCGACCAAAGCGAGGCGCTCAAACGTGAAATCGGCGGCAATTAGCCCTCGCCAGCCGTCTGTCCCAAATTTAATTGATTGCACGGCAACCGGTATCACAAAAAGGTACTGTTTTTCTAAACTTTCAAGACCAACGGCAGCATCTTAGCACTTGTGATGCCCACTGTCTTGCTCGTGCTAACTGACGTTACTGATTATTTATAGAGTTCCCTAAGAGTCTCCCCTGCTCAAGAAGCTCATCCCTCTTTGCTCACGTCAGTCGTCAACACTTCTGGCTCTGCTTCCAAAAGAAGATTGCACAAGAGCAATTGCAGCTTCATTCGATCGATGTACGGCCAGCCTCCCGTTTCCTCAATATCTCTTAAGAGGGAATAAAGCGCCTGTCGATTATCTGGCAGCGAGGCTTGAAACAGGTTTTCTCGAATCTCCCGATGTGAATGCTCCAAAGCCCGAAGTAAAGATAGCAACGCTAGAGTGTTACCCTGATGGCTATCGGCTAAAGTCCGAATATCGGCAGTAATGGCTTGCAGTTTGACCTGTAATTGCCGCGACTCCAAATCTTTGTCACCGTTCATGCGATCAATTTCACAGAAATTAAGATTGACTTATAAAGTTAGCTGAGGCTTTGGGAGAGCTAAGTCAAGCGAGTAAAGGCGACCCTTCCCGTGTACAATGCTTTCTTAGAAGAACAGAGGCTCACGCATTCGGTGCCATTCTAAGAACGTTGCTCAATTATCGCAGCAGTTCAACTGAACGTATGCGCTAACCGAAAGTATTCGTGTGCCCCAAAATATAGCATGGGTAGAAAGTGAATTGTGGGCATCTCTTGTCGGCGTCTTGAGGACAGCAGTTGTTTCACTCCGATTCATTGGAACCCAATTCATAGCAAAACCCTAACAGAAATTTTCAGATCTAGAGATTGACGATTGAGGTTGACCATGAGGTATCGCGCTTTCATTGTTGCCTTCCTGGCTTTGTGCTTAGGAGTGCTAACAGCTTGTAGTGATGGTTCAGCTAATGCGACCAGCACTGAGAAATTAACCTATGACCAGATTAGAAATACTGGACTTGCGAATAACTGTCCACAACTGGCAGAAACCACTCGCGGTTCTATTCCCTTAGATTCCGGACAGTCCTATGTACTGCTGGATGTGTGTCTACAGCCAACGACCTTCTTTGTCAAGGAAGAGCCTGCCAATAAGCGGCAAGTGGCAGAATTTATTCCAGGCAAGTTGTTGACACGGTACACGTCTAGCCTTGACCAAGTTCGAGGAGACTTAAAAGTTGGTGGAGATGGAAGCCTAACCTTTATTGAAAAAGATGGTTTAGACTTTCAACCGATTACAGTACAGTTGCCGGGTGGTGAACGAGTACCATTCCTGTTCACGATTAAAAACCTAGTTGCCAAGACTCAATCGGGTCTAGACAGCATCAACACCTCTACAGACTTTGAAGGCGAGTTTCAAGTCCCCTCTTACCGGGGCGCTGTTTTCCTCGATCCGAAGGGTCGTGGTGTGGCATCTGGATACGACAATGCGATCGCCCTTCCCTCTCAAGCTGACCGGGAAGACTTAACTCGTGCCAATGTTAAGCGGGTGGAAACTATCCCTGGTTCTATCTCCCTGCAAGTCGCCAAGGTCGATAGCCGTACTGGAGAAATTGCTGGTACGTTTGAGAGCGAACAGCCCTCAGATACTGACTTAGGTGCGGCTGAGCCAAAAGAAGTACTAATTCGAGGTATCTTTTATGGTCGAATTGAACCCGAACAAGTGTAGAGTTTAGCGCTGTTTAACTCCCTTGGTGAGTAACGCGCTGACTGGCTGCTTAAAAAAATAGTCAAACTGGGGCAAATGCCCCTTTTTTATTGCACAGACCTTCAATAGGAAACTTAGTTAAGGTAACGCTTGCTAATCACTCTGTAGAGAGAATAAATTGAGCCTTATTTCATGTAGTTTTCGTACCTCAACTCAACAGTTTTGCAAGAAGGCTCGGTGCTTCAAATAATCTCACTCCTAGAGGTCACAAAAGACCGACAATCACTCTTTTGGTGGTTTCAACCACTTTATAATCTATGGCTATTGACAATCTCGGTTAACCGCTATATGGTAATTAGCTTGTTCTTCTATCGCTGTAAGAACCACCAGTAAGCGTTGGGGAGCGATAAGACTGTTTCAGTAAAAATACCGTTTTTATTAGGACTCAAGTCAGTGAAATTGCGGTTTTAATAAATCTTGATTGAATGTTAAGATTAGTCAAACAGCATCTCTACTAGTTATAGGATTGAAGACTTTAAAAAGCCGTCAATCTTTTCCCGGCTTAAGTCCGTCATTTCATGGGTGCAAAATAGCTAATGGCTGTGTTCCAAATCACAGCGACTACCTTTAAAGAGGACTCCTACTAGAAAAAGAGTCTTTGATCAGACTGTGCTCTACCACCCAATTAATGCTATGTCCACTCCTGTCACCCATGAACTGAAGCACGAAAGTCTACGGTTGTTGCGAGAGTACCAATTAGGCAATTGTGCTAAGATCCGCAATCAACTAGTTCATCTCAACTTCGGACTGGTTAGGAAAGAGGCTCACCACTGGGTTAATCAGTGTAGTGAGAGCTATGAAGATTTACTTCAAGTTGGCTGTATTGGTCTAATTCGCGCCGTTGAGCGATTTGACATAACCAAGGGAAGCGCTTTTAGTTCGTTCGCCATTCCTTACATTCGTGGCGAGATTCAGCACTACTTACGCGATCGCGGTTGTTCAGTTCGTATCCCGCGACGTTGGCTAGCACTACGACAGCAGTCTGTGGAAGTTACCCAAAACCTACGGGGTAAGTTTAATCGACAACCAACAGATTCTGAAATAGCAGCAGCTTTAGATATCTCTCTGGCGGAATGGCAAGAAATCAAGCTAGCTCATCAAAACAGGGAACCTCTAAGTTTAGATACACCGATTGGGGATGCAGACGAAGGCTCCACTAGCTTAGGCGAACTTGTCCCCGATCCTCGCTATCGGAGTTTCCAGTTAGCGCAAGAAGACCAAATTCGTCTACAACAGGCTTTAGCCCACTTGGAACAGCGTACCCGTGATGTTTTAGAATTCGTGTTTTTACACGACCTAACTCAAAAAGAAGTGGCTGAACGATTGGACATCAGTGTTGTAACGGTTTCCCGTCGCGTTAAAAAAGGACTGGATTCACTGAAAAAGTTAATGGTTGGAAGCGAACGTTAAAATTGAAAGACGGTGCAACTCATCCTTGGATTCTAGCCACTAGGGTACAGCCAGTCACCGTATCACCAGGTTTGGTAAGTGCTAACTCACATAAGCGATCGCACAAAAACCCTACATTTTGATAGTTGATTAGTTGGAGTTATTTAGCACAGCTTTTACCAAGCTAATAGGCATTCAACTTAGCATTTCGCTCTTGACACTTAAACGGTAAGGAAAAGGAATAAGAGTAAAGCAACTATTCCTTAAACACGACAAAGCTATAATAGATTATTGACATATCTGCTGATTGATCGATTTCTGATAGGGTAATTTCGACAGCCTTGGTAATAAAGGTTGGGGGGAGGGATTAATGCGTAAAGCTTCATTATTTGTGTTAGTGGGTGTGGCTCTATTCATCGGGGGCTGCCCAGCAGGGAACGAAGGTGAGGATGTTAGTGAGATCACACCTAGCCCATCGCCTGTTCGCCGCCAACGTACTGCTCAACCCTCACCCTCACCTGCCGCAACACCATTTGCTAATCCTGTAGCACCCAGGCAACCGGGAAGTGCGCCAGCCGTGACAGGCTTAGTTCCATCTCTACCAGCAGAAGTACGAATTGGTCAGATTCCTAAAGGGCGGACTGATCCATTTGCGGTAGTTCCAGTGCAACCGCAAGTAGAAGTAACGCAAACTGGTCAGGGTCGGGGTGGCTCTACCGCTAGACCCGTGCCTGTACTTCCCCAACTTCCACGCCCCGGTGGTGGTGGAAATACCGGGACGAATCAACCAAGAACATCTGGAGGGGGAACAGCTAGAGGGGGAACAACTGCATCCAGAGGAAATGTTGTCCCTCGCACGACTCGACCGGCACCAAGAACTCCAGCAACTAGCCGTCCTACCGCTACGCCAGGTCGTCCTAATAATGCAAATGGCAATCCTATTTTGCCTCCCCCACCTCCAACTCTGCCAGGATTAGTACCAGAATTGCCGCCGTTACCAGAACCAGAAATTGCACGGGCGATTGCAGTAACAGGAGTTGTTCAAGCTGGAGGTCGGACTAATGCCATTGTGCAAGTACCGAATGAGCCAACTAGCCGTTACGTGCAAGCAGGACAGCGGTTAGCCAATGGACAGGTGTTAGTCAAGCGGATTGAACTGAATCGTGGTCCTACTCCGGTGGTGATTTTGGAGCAATACGGTATTGAGGTTGGCAGAGCAGTTGGAGAAGCCCCAGTAGAGGCTGCTGAAGGAGCAGGGTCACCGAGTGCCGCTTTACCTCCACCCCCGCCAGTTGTTCGACCGAATGTTTAGTCTCAAGTGTGAGTACTACCTGTAAAGCTTGGATGTAGGAGTTTAGAGCGTGCAGCAGGGAGTGAACGAACAGCCGCGATCGCCTAATGAGCAGCTTCAAAGGCGATCGCAAATCCGTTGTCCTGGGTTACCCTTGGCAATATATCGGGAGGTGGCGGCTCATTTACGGCAAGTCACAGGGGTGGAAGCCGAGTTGATTCCTCAGACATCACAGCAGTTTGACTACAAAGACAGTCAGATTGGTGGCTTGTTGATTCAGTACACCGAGGCTGTTGATTTAGAGAATCAAGAACGGGTGAACCAAATTTTGGCGTATTATCAAAATCGCTATGGTGCTTGGGAAGACGTAACGACTGAAGTCGTGCCGTGAGATGTAGATTGGAAGCGAAAATTTAATGGGTTCGATTCAGGCTTTACCAGGAACACGAGACATACTGCCAAACGAAGTTGGGTATTGGCAGCACGTCGAAGCGATCGCACGGCAGATTCTCACGAGGGCGGCTTATCAGGAAATTCGTCCCCCGATTTTTGAGCGAACAGAGTTATTTGAACGGGGGATTGGGGAAGCGACAGACGTGGTTGGGAAGGAAATGTACACCTTCAATGACCGCGCTACCCCACCCCGTTCTGTGACACTAAGACCAGAAGGGACAGCCGGAGTAGTCCGAGCCTTTATCGAAAATAGTCTTTATGCAGCCGGAGGTGTACAACGCCTTTGGTACACAGGTCCGATGTTTCGTTACGAAAGACCTCAAGCGGGTCGTCAGCGGCAATTTCACCAACTAGGGGTAGAGGTAATTGGTAGTGCTGACCCACGGGCAGATGCTGAAGTGATTGCGATCGCCACTGATATCCTGAAAACGTTGGGACTTTCTAACTTGAATTTAGACCTCAACTCCGTTGGAAATCCAGAAGACCGACAGCAGTATCGAGAAGCGCTAGTCAACTATCTAACACCTTACAAGGATGAGTTAGATAAAGACTCTCAGGAGCGTCTAACTCGTAATCCGATGCGGATATTAGACAGCAAGGATAAACGTACTCAAGAAATTGCAGCTAATGCTCCAAGTATTTTGGACTACCTTGGCTCAGATTCTAAGCGTCACTTTGAGCAGGTAAAGCAGTTACTGAGTGATTTAGGAATTAGTTATAAGCTCAACCCTCGCTTAGTACGAGGTTTAGACTACTACACCCACACCGCCTTTGAAATCCAGTCTGATGACTTGGGAGCGCAGGCAACAGTTTGTGGTGGCGGTCGCTACGATGGATTGGTAGAGGAATTGGGTGGAGCAAAAACACCTGCTGTCGGTTGGGCGATTGGTCTAGAGCGTTTGATACTATTGTTGCAACAACTCTCGCAACCGTCGCGCCAAGCCCTCGATTTTTATGTCGTCTCGAAAGGCGAAGCGGCAGAATCACAAGCGCTGAAACTGGCGCAAAAGCTTCGTCAGGCTGGGTTTGCTGTAGAACTGGACTTGAGTGGGAGTGCCTTTGGTAAGCAGTTTAAACGAGCCGATCGCAGTGGTGCAGTCGCTTGCTTGGTTTTGGGTGATGCTGAAGCAGAGCAACAAACAGTGAATTTGAAGTGGCTGAAGTCTAAGGAACAGGAAGCGATCGCACAAGCTGACTTGCTGGAAAAAGCCGAGGATTTACGCCGCAAGATTGCTCACATTCAACAAGCTGATTAGTTGTTAGTCAACGATCTTCTGGTAGACATTAAACTTAAGAAATTAAATTACAGGCGTATGGGAAAATTGCCGCCATCGAAGATGAAAATCTTCCGCCCTTGCCTATTTTCATAAAGGACGTTAGATGATATTAGGTTCAAGGGCGGCAGCACCTTCCAACGTCTAAACTAATGGCTACGAGAAGAACCACTAACAACTATGGATTATTGGGAATTTCTACTCCAGAAAGAAGGCGATCGCTCTTGGCGTCCCATTAAGTCGCCAAAATTTAAAATTGAAGCGGGTCGGTATCGGGTAGTGGCTCACTCAAGCTGCACCAATACTGATGTGGAAATTTGCGTGATGCATGAGTGTACCGAAGAAGACCCACCCAAGCGACGGTTTCAGAAGCGATCGCGTCGTACCAATCCAGAAGGGTTAATGGTTGTAATTCCCTTCACGTACCTTAAACCAGGGTCGTGGGAGTTACGTTGCTGTGGTGATATTATGTCCGACTTGCTGGGTAAATCCTGGAAGAAAGCGGTTCGTTTAGAAGTCTTACCCAAAGCCAGCGAAGTATTACAAGTTCCTGAATCTGTAGCACCAATAACAGACATCACCCAAGCAGAACTGGTTGCCAATTCTCCCTCTAACCATCTGTCGGAGAAAGAGAATCAGGAGCTAAGGGAGAGTAACGAAATCACAAGTCTAAACGGTAGCGAAGCCAGTCAGCAGGACATAGCAGAGCCTAGCCCCGTTTCAATCTTGGCACAAAAGGCTTTCCCCACTCTCCAACAGACGACGACTTCTGACTTTGACCAAGTTGTTGAACCTATCCCTATCGAAACCGAGGTTAGTCCGCTTACTCCCGTAGCCTCAGCCCTTTCCAATAACCAAGATGAGATAATGGAGGAAACCAAGGCTTTAGGGGCGAATCAGGAACAATTTACGGAAGAACAGCTAGACCTTGAGATGGATCAATTGATGGAGGATTTAACCTCTCTAATTTCTGAGGTCGATTCAGTCCCCACTCCCCAACTTAATGAGGCTAAGCTAGCCACCACAACAGACAAAATAATTCCCCTTCATCCAGTTGAGCGAAACAACAATCCAGAAACCCCAGTAGCAGCCAGCAACAATCCAGCAGAGGTGACAGCGGCGGCAAACCCGATTTTAGACCAGTCGCTGCAAATGCTGGAGCAAATTCTCCAGCAGGTGCTTGAGCCAGTCTTGCAAGAATTTGACCGACCTGAGCCTTCTAGTCAGGAGACATCAGAAACGCCTGATGCCGACTTCTCAGAAGAGGTTGTCAATGAGCAAGGGGTAATGTTAACCCTTAACGAAGACGCTTTAGTGGCGAGACGGGGTGAGCCTTTGACGATTACGGGGCAAGTGGATGCGTTGGAAGTCAATCAGCTCAGTAACGGTGAGCAGTCGAGTCCCTTGAACTCTATTTTTCATGGCACCCTGCGTTATGAATTGCGTGACCCTCAAACCCTACAAGTTTTGCTCAATGTCGAACAACCCTTACCGGAACAGGAGTTACCGTTAGCGTTTCGCCATACTCTAGAGATTCCGCCAGACTGCAATACTCGCCTGATATTAGGAAAAGCTGTACTTTATGGGTCAAGTTCAAGGGCTTTGGCAAGTCAACCGTTTAGTGTGACGGCTGATTTGGATGAGCTACTCGGAGCAATTATCCCGGCGAGTAAGGCAATGCCTGTCGCGAAAATGCTAGTTCTCTCTAACAAGCTTGCTGCTGCAGAAGAACTTCAGGAAGAGTTGTCCGAACCCGCACCACCACCGCTCAATCAGGCATTACTTGACTTGGTAGATGCTCCTAAAAGCCATCAGCCTATATCCTTGCAGCCAGCATCTCGACAGCCCCTACCGCCACAACTTAACAAATCTGCACCTGAGAAATTTGCACCTACTCCCAAAGCCTCAAAATTTTTGCAACTGCCTAAACTCCCCAAGGTGCCACCCGTTGCCCTAAGTGTTCCTGAGCCAGTTGAGGCTTTGGAGCAAGCTGCTTCACTCCAGGACGTTGGACAACTATTTGAGGAGGGAACGTCTGAGGACGATATCGTTGTGGCAGATTCTTCAGCGAGTACCTGGGATGCGATCGCCTGGTCAGATTCCTCCGTTTCTGTAATAGATTCCGGGCTAGATACTCCAGAGGTAACTGAAACGCTTGAGCCTTCAGCATTGACAAATTCTCAGTTAGATACCTCAGAGACAATTGATGTGCCAGCTACTGTTACGCCAGATGTTGATTCCCAGGAGAGTGAGTCGGACGCGCCAGAATTAGAGAAATCCACTGAGGCACCTGCTGCCAATGACTCTACGACTGTGGATAGTGCTTTTCAAGCCTTGAACCTACAAGACCGTTTCTGGTTGCGGCTGAATTCTCTGGCAGCCGATGCTGAATTATCGGAATGGCTGAAATTTGAGCTATCGCCGTCTCATCCTCCAACGGATGAGGAGGACGTACCACCACAAAATGACACTCCACTCGCTGACAACCTTGAAGTCACAGAACAGCCGAATTCTGATGGGCTACTGGCTGATTTTGATGAATCGATGTGGGAAGGTTCTGACGAGGTTGGGAATGTCCCTGCGGAGGTAGACCAACTACAACCACCAAATTTTGAAGAGGAGACGGCTTCAGAAGCGGAGGAATTAGCTGAGCCACCTTTGGTAGAGGTTGAGCCAATAGACTGGACGGCTCAAGAAATTGTTGTAGAAGACGAAGAAGAATTAACTCAACAACCAGAAGTCAAGCATGATGCTTCAGGAATGGCTTATCCGACAGAGGTGGTTAGTTCTGAACCGAAACCGGAACCGCTTTCCCCGCAGGAGTTGGAGTCGCCATTGCCAGCCCCTGTCCTCTTCGTCCCTTCGACTGAGTTGGCGGCTGGAGAACCTGTAATTATCCGTATCAAGTTACCGCCTCATCCGACGCGGCTGTGTATCAAGCTGTGGCTGCAAGATCGACAAAGCCGATCGCTTTTGGATGGCCCCCGTTGGTTGGTGGATTTGTTACCAGACGGTGCAGGAAATCTGGAGGCGATGACTCAGTTGCTTATCCCATTTGGCACGACAGAAATCCGGTTTGAGGCGATCGCAGTTGATATCTACAGCCAACGAGAAAGCCATAAGGTGACGGTTGATTGTGTTGTTGTTCCGCCGGATATGCCGGACTTCTCTCTAGATGACTTTGAGACATAACAGTCTCTATCGCTGAAGATAGGGTTAGGGAACATCGCTTACTCAAACAACCAATCTTACTATGGCTGCTCAATTAAGCACGGCTGAAATTAATGATTATCGGGAGATATTCCCAAACGATGACCCAGCACAAGAGGTTCTGACTATTCTGGACAAAAATAACGGTAGTTTTGATGACTCGTTGAATGAGATCTACAGCGAGAAATTCGGAAGCCTACCGGATATGCCGGAGGGCAAGTCGTTGTTGCAGATAACACTCAAGCAACTACGAGAGGCAGTCTGTGGGAATGAGGGGTTTCGCGCTCAAGTCTCGGATTACAACAAGAATCCCAGGAGTGTACCATTGCTTACGGGGTTGATTGTCTCTTTGGTAGGGGTGGCAGCCACTAATGGCTTTCCACTTGAAAGAGCGATCGCAACTGTTGTTGTCCTTTACATTCTTAAAATTGGACTCAATGTGTTTTGTGAGTACACAGAACCGTCTGCGAAAGACGCTTCCTCCCGACGAATCCCGGATGATTGAAGAACTCCCCAGCCCTGCTTGGTAAGCAGGACTAATTTATTGTCGTTAGAGAAATTGGGGAGATGGGGGAGATTCACTTCCACTCAAGATTTAAGTGATAGCGAAGCGCTGCTGCGTTCGCCCTTGGCGTTGCCGAAGGCTAGCGCAGATCGCATTTTGGCATTTATCGAATATTTCAACCTAACCCTGGCTAAACCGTTTGAGTGGAAGTATGAAGGCTACCCAGAAGCGGTCTAGACTGGTGGGTTATTTTTGCCGCACCGCACTAGTGCGATCGCTCCAAGCAAAACCACAGGTTAGATTAACTCACAATCTTTATTTTGTTGGCTGCTCTACTTGCTTTTTCCCTGGCTTCTTGTGTATCGTTTCCCTTAGCTAAAGCGACTCCCATTCTCCGGAACGGGCGGGAATCTGGCTTACCAAATAATCTTAAATCGACATCGGGTTCTGACAAAGCCTCAGCTACACCTTCAAACGCAATTGAATCCGAATAATCTTTGGCTAAGATTACAGCACTAGCAGAAGCTCCGAGTTGTTCAATCTTAGGAATGGGTAAGCTTAAAATAGCTCTGAGATGTAACTCAAATTCATTAAGGTTTTGAGAGATTAGAGTGACCATGCCTGTATCATGAGGTCGGGGAGAAAGTTCAGAAAAAATTACTTCATCTTTAGTGAGAAAAAACTCTACTCCGAAGATTCCAGCACCACCTAAAGCATCAGTAACTTTTTTTGCGATCGCCTCTGCTTCTCGAATCAGTTTTTCAAAAATTGCTACAGGTTGCCAGGACTCTTGATAATCCCCTCGTTCTTGACGATGCCCAATCGCTGGACAGAATATTGTCGGTGCATTCCACTGCTTAATGGTGAGTAAAGTAATCTCTAACTCAAATTGAATAAACTCTTCAACAATAATCTTTTGACTATCGCCCCTTGACCCTTCTATGGCATAATTCCATGCCCTTTCTACTTCAGCTTGAGAATTAACAGTCGATTGACCTTTGCCAGAGGAGGACATCACGGGTTTGACAACATTCGGAAAACCGATTTTTTGAGAAACCTCGATTAGCTCATCCAAAGTCGTTGCATAAGCATAGTTAGCCGTTCTGATGCCTAACTGGTGATGCGCCAATTCTCTAATTTTGTCTCGGTTCATTGTGTAGTTAGTAGCCATCGCTGTAGGAATTACCGTGATTCCTCTTTGCTCAAATTCCAGCAGTTTCTCAGTTCTGATGGCTTCAATTTCTGGAATAATGAAATCTGGCTGATGTTTGGTAACAACTCGTTCCAAATCCTCAGCACTTAGCATAGAAATAACTTCTGAGCAATCAGCGACTTGCATGGCTGGAGCATTCTCATAACGGTCAACAGCAACAACATAATTGCCCAGTCGTTGAGCCGCAATCACAAATTCTTTGCCGAGTTCTCCTGAACCAAGGAGCATAAATTTTTGAGGGAGTCTGAGGGAATCTGACATTGATTAGTTAAGTTCGAGCTAAATATTGCGCCAATTTATTGTAAAACTCGCTCAGCACTAGAGATAGAACAACTTTTAAACTCTACGCATGAGAATAAACGGTTAGGAGAAACCGATGACACCAGAACAACAGCAAGAAATTATCAATTTACGAGTTCAGAAGCTGACACCCAAGCAAATTGCCCGAAAGTTGGGATTGAAGGTGGCTGAGGTAAGTGTGGCAATTAAAGAACAAGCTGAGCAAACAACACTTACCCGTGCAGCTACAGGAGAACTAAATCCAGTAGTGGAGTGCCTAGTGAATGCTAGTTGTGCTGAGAAATTTCTGGAAAATAGCGCTACCCAAGAGCCAGAATCAGACGAGGACATGAACGGTGGGTTAGCGATTGTTTCAGTCACCCGACAAGTTGGTTACAATCGTTTAACTGTCTGCACGTATATGCTGGATTTATGGTGTCTGGGTGTTAAAGATACCATTGGTCCACGCCAGATGAATCGGATGAAGTATCTACAATTCATAGATGCTGTGTATCGTGGCTTTGCTGAAGAAACACAGAAAATTACTCTAGAACAAGCCCAAGCATTAGTTTTCAGCGCAATAAATTATGCGGGGCAGTTAGGGTTTAAGCCTCATCCTGATTTTGAGAAATCGCGATCGCATTTAGGTGAGTGGAGTGGAAAACTGAAAATCCAGTGTGGTCGTAATGGCAAGCCCTTTTACGTCAGTGGCCCCTATGACGACCCCAACAACATTCTCAAGACGCTTCGTGAGAATGTAGGGGAAGGCAATTTTGATTACAGCCTTGGAATAGGTTAATAAGCATAGCGCGATCGCCTACAACGAATGAACCACTACTTTGCTACGGTTGCCCGTGGACTAGAACCAATTGCTGCCCAAGAACTGAAACGTCTGGGTGCGACACAAGTACGTCCTGATTTCACTGGGGTGCATTTTGTGGGTGACGTGGCATTACTCTATCGCGTGAATCTCTGGGCGAGAACCATTTTCCGTGTGTTAGTGACGCTGCGGGAATTCCCCTGTCCAGATGCCGATCGCCTTTACCAAGAAGTCCAAAAAATCAATTGGGAGCAGTACCTCCAACTTCACCAAACCCTAGCAGTAAATGCAACAGGGGGCAATCAGAAACTCAATCACACTCACTTTACAGCGCTACAAGTCAAAAATGCGATCGTTGATCAACAGCGTCGCCAATTTGACCAACGCTCTAGCATTGATACCGAAAATCCTGATGTGTTGGTCAACGCCCACATCCATGAAAACCGTTGCATTCTAAGTTTAGATAGTTCGGGTACAAGCCTGCATCGTCGGGGGTATCGCCCTGCTGTTGGACTTGCTCCTCTTAAAGAAACGCTTGCCGCTGCGCTTTTGGAAATGGCTGAGTGGGAGCCAAGTCAACCATTTTTAGACCCATTGTGTGGTTCTGGCACCCTACCCCTAGAGGCTAGTTTAAAAGCGTTAAACATTGCGCCTGGGTTATTTCGTCAGCAGTTTGCCTTTGAGAAGTGGCTGGATTTTGACGAAGCGTTGTGGGATGAGTTGCTCAGGGAAGCGAATGAAAGCGAATTGCCGGAACTCAATGCCCCCATTTTAGGAAGCGATCGCGATGCTGATATCATCAGTCAAGCCCGCACCAATGCTCAACAATGTGGTGTTGCTGATCAAGTCACCTTTACTCAAAGGGAACTATCACAGCTAGAAGCACCAGCCGACAGTGGAGTTCTTATCTGCAATCCTCCCTATGGGGAACGTCTGGGAGAGGCTAAAGAACTGGGCGAACTTTACAAACTACTTGGTGATGTCCTTAAGCAACGCTTTAAAGGTTGGACTGCATTTGTTTTGACTGGGAATAAGGAATTGGCAAAACGGGTGGGGCTAAGAGCCTCTCGCCGGATACCTGTGTACAATGGTGCGATCGCCTGTACCCTCCTCAAATACGAGCTTTATTAATAGGGGATTGCAAGAATCTCTGCCTACTCCTTGCGACAAATTGGCGAAATCATTTGATTTTTGCAGATTTATCTCAAAGGAATGATTATGCCTTGGTAGCATTTGTGAGAAGATAAATAGTGTTACGATTTGTAACGTTACAAATCTTCACGACAACGTTACGCCTTAGTAAACGAATGATCGAACTTGACCACGTACCTCTACTGCAAGCAGAATCTACACGAATAGCGAGAAGTGAAGATACAAATTACGGGCTTTTAGTTGCTCTTTCAATCCTTGCCATTTGGGCAATTAGCTTAATCTTTTTAGTCTCCTTAGATGTTGATAAGCTTCCAGTTTATTGGATAGTGTCAGCCATGATTTGGCAAACCTTTGTCTATACAGGTTTGTTTGTCACAACTCATGATGCCATGCATGGAGTCATATTTCCAAAAAACCGAAAAATTAATAACTTCGTCGGTTCAGTAGCTGCTCTAGTTTATGCCCTGTTTTCGTTTAAGAAATTATCAGAAAAGCATTGGCAACATCATAACCATCCTGCCAGTGAACTCGACCCCGATTATCATGATGGCAATCACAAAAACTTTTTCGCCTGGTATTGGCAATTCACAACGGAGTACTGGAGCTGGACAAGACTTTTAGGATTGATGGCAATCTTTAATCTCGTTACACACACCCTACATATTCCAGATGCCAATCTTACATTATTTTGGGTAATACCCTCTATTTTGAGTTCAGTACAGCTATTTTACTTTGGTAGCTTCCTGCCTCACAAAGAACCCAAAGAAGGCTACACGAACGCTTGTCGTGCTAAAAGCAATCAATTACCAGTTTTCTGGTCATTTATAACCTGTTATCACTTTGGCTACCATCAAGAACATCACGAGTATCCTCATGTTCCTTGGTGGCAACTACCAGAAATTTATAAATTGAACAAAGGAATTTCTTGAGACGTGATTTTCATGGCGTGTTGAGTTGCCAAGCTTTGGAGGTTTAAACAGCGCACAGCTCTAATACTAGGCTGTGCGCTGTTATTTTATGAACTGACGGGCTGTTTTAAAACCTTTTGTAGTTCTTCTAAAGAATTTTCAGCATCCTCTAGCTGCTGTCGGACACTACCGCTATCACCACATTTTTTGCAAAGCTCAGAGTGCAATTTCCTTAAACGCTCTACCTTAGCTTTCACCTCTGGAAGTTTTGCCTGGGCGTCTTGAACGGCTTTTAAACGAGCTTTTCTTTGTGTGTAATCATCAACTGATTTGTAGTTTGGCATGAACTAATGCACTCCTGTTAGGTCTAGTAATATGTAGAGTCAGCACATAGCTGCCCATCTTTGGGGTGAGAACAGCTTATAAGCGGTTGTGCCTTCAAATGGGCTATTACAGCATTCAGTTACAGGGGAAGAAGCAAGGGAACAAGGTAAACTCTTACGATTCGCGTCCGTTGCTTTTTCTTAAAATTAACTGGCTTCACATAGCAAATTAAATGCACGAGCGCCTGAAAACACCCTCTTGTTTCCATAAGGGTACGCCGTTCAGAACTCAAATAAAGTATAGATAACTTTAGGGAAGGCAGGGAAGATGGGAGTGAACCTCCCCTCAGTCAGCTAGTATCAATAATGGTGTACAGTTATGATTTTTAAGACTTAGTAGATTTCTTAAATTCAGTGTGAAGAATTTGTGAAGAAAGTCAATGGTTTATTTAGTCCTATCCTGCGGTAGATGCTACGATTTACCTCTACAGTAAGCTTCCGGCGTTCTGGATTGGATACAAACGACAGTTGAGAGTCACAGATTATTATGAGCTTTGTGTGTAACTTTTACACAAGTCATCTTAGAAAAAATTCTTTCTGCTCCGTTTATTATTTTTAACAAGAGTCTCTTTTTAAGTATTAATATCCACTGCATCCCTTAAGATTCAGTGGGTTGTAGAACTTCTAGTTTCTGGACAAGGTTATCAATAGCAAGTTCTGGTAGCACGGCTGTCTACCTGATTTGTCGAAATTCCCTAATCATGAGTAGGAAAAACAGCCCTTGTTTTCCTCAAAGCATCCAGCAAAACCCTACGACAAGCTTTTCCTCCTCGTCACTTGTCATCGGTGCCGTTTTATTGACCTGTCACTCAAGGACGAATAATGGATAGACTACTGATCGGCGATCGCTAAGGTTGCTTTTCTATCTCTGACTTCATCCGCTTCAGAGTCATGTTCATCTGGTCGAACATTTGCTGAGGCGTCATGCCAAATTGACCAAGCTGTGTATTAAGTTGTTCCACAGTCATCTGTGCCATAAAGTCGTCAGACAACTCAAAGCGCTTCATAAAAATGCGATAGCGCTCCATCATGGATTCCATCTGCTCGATAAAGATTTTTTTCCCTTCGAGGTCAAACTTGCCGTAGCTGCCTCCCAACTGGATTAGAGACTGATAATCTTCAAACAGCTGCTTGGCTTCTTGTTGTACGATTTCCGAATCAAAGAACCCCATTGCTCCTCATCAACCAAGTAGGTTGTACTACTGCGTCGTCATAGTCACATTTTAGTGGAGCGTAAAGCTTCCGTATAATTCGGTTTTCCGTATTACTACAGGAGGGGGAGATGCTCTCCAACGCAACAAAGGCAAGAGGGACTGTTTAGGTTCGCTTGGTCACGAACGAATAAAGTCATTACCGCTTCTACGACAAACAGCGTAAGTCAATATCATAGAAAAATGAATCGCTGATTCTTTCTGCAAACAGAGCTACATCACGGGTCGGAGCAAATATGTTGAGCAAGCCAAAAAATCGAAAACTTGCGGCAATCTTAGCCTTTAGTGGGGCAGTGGTACCGATCGCTGGATTCCACAAGTTTTATTTGGGGCAGCCACTTTGGGGAATGTTGTATTTGCTACTTTGCTGGACACCCATTCCTAAGGTCGCTAGTGTAATTGAAGGATTTTGGTACTTGGCACAAGGTCAAGATGAGTTTGACCGTAATTTTAATCTGAATGTAATTCCCGCAGGTGCGTCGGTACAGACTCAATCGGTGGGAGTTGACCCAGCGCAGGTGGGAGCGATCGCAGATGCCCTCCGACAGCTAGATAGCCTACGCCAGGATGGCTTGATGTCAGAATATGAGTTTGAGCAAAAGCGTCGCCAATTACTTGACCGTATTGCATGAGGAAAATGGCACTGTTTGACTGGCTCACTCCTGCTGCTCGACTTAATCCAAATTGGCAAGCCATCCGGACGCGGCTCCAGAGCGACCCCTACTATCGGCTGAAATCAGCAGAAGAAATTGCGGTAGCCGCAGCACTAGGCATCAAAATTGATGTTAATCAAGCAAGTGTCGATGATTGGCTAAGATTACCAGGACTATCAATTCATCAAGCGCGATCGCTTTTTGAACTCACTAAGGCAGGTGTTCAGTTTTGCTGTATGGAAGACTTAGCGGCAGCTCTGAGTGTACCCGTACAGCGGCTTATGCCGTTACAGCCGATTCTGAGTTTTTGCTATTACGACGCGGAGAGTCTTTTAACACCTCAGCCAATCAACCCAAATACAGCAACGGTAGAACAACTCACGAAAATCCCAGCAGTTGACTTATTTCTTGCCAGAGCGATTGTACAAAATCGTCATGAGTTGGGCGCTTATCGTAATCTTGCCAATTTCCAACAGCGTCTTTCTCTAAACCCTCAGTTGATCTCTGAGCTAATGTACTACTTGCGATTCTGATTTCAAAGCGGCAGCACTTTCATCAAACACGACCAATACGACTGAAAGGCCAGAAGCGGTAACAAGCGTGACCAATCACGTTTTGCTTAGGCAAAAAGCCCCAAACGTGAGAGTCGTTGCTGTTATTACGGTTATCTCCCATAACAAATAGTTGGTCTTCAGGCACCTGCACAGGTTCCATCTGATAGGCAGGTGGTTCAGCAATGTAGTTCTCATTTAACGAACGACCATTGATGTAAACCTTACCGTCTTGAACTTGAACCGTTTGTCCGGGTGTCCCAATCACTCGTTTGATGAAAGCTTGGTCTTTGGCATAACCCTGAATTTGGAGTTGTTGAGGTGGGTCAAAGACAACAATCTCACCAGTGGCAGGTGGTCGGAAATAGTAGGAGACTTTTTCTACAACTAAGCGATCGCCTACTTCCAACGTCGGTAACATCGAATCCGAGGGGATGTAACGAGGTTCTGCAACAAACGCACGGATGAACAGAGCTAAGGCAAGTGCGATCGCAATAATTTGTAGATTTTCCCGCGTTTGCTGCCAGAATTTTGACTGACGATTTACCTTTTCTGTCTCTTGAGTCGCAGCGCTTGCTTGACCTAATGTGATTTTTTCTGATGTTGAATTCGCTAATCCAGGAGACTGGCTAGCCGCTGAAGCATTTTTTTTCTCTAAAGCCATAAAAGTTTGAACGGAAAATAGCTGGTATAGTATCTTCACCTCACCAGCACTTCATAAGTCTTTGCCAGTTTTGGCTCTCAGCCAAGATACCACGCTTAATAAGGTTTCTAAGCCTATGGTAATGCGGCAAAGCGCGGTGCCAATAATCGCTAGTCAATTTGCGCTAGCGTAGGAAGTGAGACTCTTTGTCAAGAACATCCGTGCTGTTTGATAAACGCCCTGTCCTACTTACTGGTTTTGCTGCTTGCCTCCTAGGGTTGTTGACCTCCTGTGCCAACAGCTCAACGGGTGAGGCGCTTGAGCGTTCCTTTGCAGCAGACCCCAAGTTGAGGAATAACTCAACTACTTTAGGTGGTTCATCACAGGGAAATTCTCCGAGTCAAACTACAGCAAAACTGCCAGAGGGTTTCCCCTCAGAGATTCCACTGTATCCAGAGGCAACGCTAGAGAACGTTGAGCCGTTGACTGTGCCAAATGCTCAAGGTGAGCAAACAAGCTGGTCATCCGCTGACCCGATTGATGCCATTCAGAGCTTTTATAAGAGAGAATTTGAGTCGAATAACTGGCAGATTACGTCTCAACCCACTGATGAAGCAGGTGGCACATTTGTCGCACGTCGAAATGGTTTACAAGTGACTGTAACTATTCCATCAAGTGCAGCAACTAACAACTCAGGGGAAACATCTTCAGCAAGAGAACCATCTACCAGTGGAACTTCCAACGCTGTTACAGAGTTCGAGATTCAGTACATCCGTAATCAAGGCGAGGCAGCTTCTGAGCAATCTGGACAGGATTCGTCACAATCAGAAGTCCCGTCTTACGTTCCTAGCCGATCAGCAGGGGAAGCGCAAGATTTCACTGACCTTGATAAAGCCCCTAAAGAGTTGCGCCAATATATTGAAGATTTGGCGACTTTAGGAGTTTTAACCGTTGATTCCTCTGGTTCTAAAACTAATGCCGGTGCTAGTGGTACGACATTTGAGCCGAATAAAACAATTACCCGTCGGGAGTATGCGCGTTGGCTAGTTGCGGCGAATAATCAGATTTATGCCAATCGTCCAGGGCAACAAATTCGTTCGGCATCAGAAACCACTCAACCAGCCTTCCGGGATGTTCCACGAAGCGATCGCGATTTCCAAAGCATCCAAGCCTTAGCGGAAGCTGGCTTGATTCCTAGTCCCTTAACTGGCGACGCTACAGCCGTTTTATTTCGTCCAGATGCCCCCTTAACCAGAGAAAACCTCATTTTGTGGAAAGTCCCTTTGGATACCCGTCAGTCTCTGCCTTCGGCTTCGGTTGATGCCGTGAAACAGACTTGGGGTTTCCAAGATGCCGCAAAGGTTGAACCAAAGGCGTTACGCGCTGTATTAGCAGATTTTCAGAATGGAGAGTCCGCTAACATCCGCCGGATGCTGGGTTATACAACGCTATTCCAGCCCAAAAAGCCTGTAACTCGTGCTGAAGCCGCATCAGTTCTTTGGTACTTTGGCTCCCAAGGTGAAGGGCTATCAGCAAAAGAAGCACAGCAACTTAAACGTGAAGACGCTCAGCCATCAGAGACACCAACGCCATCACCATCAAGTTCTGATGAGCAGTAGTTGTCTTAAAAGATTATGGTCTTTGTAGCTTTAGGAAAAAAGCCTGAAAATAGTTCACAAAATCTTTAAGTTAGTTCTGTCGATTTACTTGCTGTTACTGAGAGAATAATTGTTTCTGTAAACTTACGGTTTATAGAAACACACTTTGCAATTTAATACCAAGTAGCCGTTAGCGAACAGTTAGTTTTGAGCTAATCACTCGGACTCAGGTACGCTATTTAAATACGACTTGGTATGAGCGGTGGTTAGAACGTGATATGAGGAGTGATTTCAACTTCTACTCTCATGTACTGAATTTCCGTATAGCTTCTTCTCAGATTGAAGCCAAAACGCTCAGATGCTATGTGTTCGAGTCAAAAATTAACCAAGACTATCAGGGGACAAAATTACTATGAACAAAAAAGCTGTAGCGACTGGGTTTTTCCTATTATCTTTCCTGTTTCCGCTTAGAGCTTCAGCAGCAAGTTTTAGTAATATTTATGTCTTTGGCGATAGTCTTTCCGATCAGGGTAATGTATTTAACGCGACTGGAGGAGCTATCCCCCCAAGCCCACCGTACTCTGAGGGAAGTTTTTCCAATGGATTGGTTTGGGTAGATTATCTTGCCCAAGATCTAGGATTAGAAGTTAATCCGTTCGTTGGAAATGTTGACCTAACTGAAGGCATAAACTTTGCTTTTGGGGGTGCAACTACGGGAGTGGAGAATACGATTTCTCTGACTTTTCCTCAGTTACCTCCTTTACCAGGATTAGAGCAGCAGATTGACTTTTTTACAAACCTTCCACCTGTTGCTGATCCGGATGCACTCTACATAATATGGGCAGGTGCTAATGATTATGGACCCACTGATGGAACTTTTGTACCCTTTGAAGACCCTGACACAACTATTGTCAACATATCGCAAGCTGTGACATCCCTTGCTAATGTTGGAGCGCAAAATATCATGGTCGTTAACCTACCGGATTTGGGAAAGACTCCAGTTTCTCTCAATACCCCGGAATCTGAGGAGCTTAGCGCTTTGGTAGATGCTCATAATGCTGCTCTTGAAGAGTTAAGCGAAAGCTTCGATCCTGCTCTTAACCTTATCTTGTTTGATGTTAGTGAGGGTATCGATCAACTTTTTGCTGCACCCCAGGAATTTGGCTTTACGAATGTAACTACTCCTTGTCTATTAGTACAATCATGCGTTGCTAACCCAGATGAGCAGAACCAGTATTTATTTTGGGACGATAGACACCCAACAACAGCAGCGCATCAATACGTGGGAGATTTAGCCTTGGCAGCACTAAATGCAGAAGATCCTACGGGTGTTCCTGAACCCGCTTCGGCTATGGGTTTATTGGCTATTGGTGCTTTAGGTACAGGTTCAGTACTCAAGCGCAAAAAACGCGATCGCTCCTGTCAAGTTTTGGTTAAAACCGATTTGAAGTGATTTACTTAACTTACTACTTAGCGATGTTTTAGGACATTTCTACTGGCTCTCTCTCGACTGCCCCTTGCGCTATGTCAACTGAATGCGAGTCAATGGAACCCTTCGTGGGTTCCAGCATAGCTGGTCTTTTGGCGTTGTGGGGACTCTGAAAGGTTTCTTGGGCGTTGGGTTTCTGGCAAGCAATCATTGTTTTGACGTGTTCTAATTCGTCATCTCTGATAGCAACGAACACATCGTAGAGATTTTCTATCTTAGGACGACGTTCTTCTCCTGGATGAGATGTTTGAAATTCATCAAACAAGTAGAGGTCGCCATCACGGTAGTAGCTAATTGCAACTTCCGGTGCAGGCTGGGTTTTGAGAAACTCTCCTTGTTCTTGCAGAAAGTTGTCATAGGTGTGGTAAGCGTGTTCTTCAATCAATTGCATGAAGTGATAGGCAGATTGGGGAGTAGCCATATACACCAAGACGATAATCCAGTAGTAAACAAAAGCTCCTGTGCGAGCAACGAAGCGGTCAATCCAATGTTGATCGCCACCAAGCGCTTCGGCAATCAGCAGGTGATGTAATTCGTTCCAGGATTCGGCAAAGTGAACTTTTATCCAATCTGCCTTACGCCACCAACCCATTGTTTCATAAAGGTGGAGGACTGAGGTATAGGCGAAGTAAGGGACACGAGCAACTGTCTCTAACACAAAAAATCGCGGATATATGCGATCGCGATAAAAGGTATTCAAAAGAGCTTTTAAAAACTTAACGAGGAGCCTGATCATTTTGGTATCGTTTTGGAGCATTTCTCATATAGAAATTAAAAATATTTCCTGGTGAAACTGCCCTCATCACAAAGAGCTAAATCTTTGTGTATAAGCGGCTTATATCCCATTAGGGTCGGATTCTAGAAATCGCAATGCTTGAACAGGGGGCATTAGGGGCGATCGCAAATGGCACATTGGAACTCAATAGTTCAGACAGAGTGATTTGCAATGTAGCGAATAACACAATAGAAAACCGCGATCAGCAAAACTTTCCCTAAATCGCTAATTTTTAGTTTTTCTTTACAGTCAGCTCTGAGTTTGACCTGACGCTGTTACACTCGCTTTCCTTAAGCTCTTTAATAATTCGAGTAACTACTCTGTCGCTGTAGAGACGGCTCTTACCGTAAGCGGCTGTCACAATCAAAGGATAGATACTTCCTAGTGAAACTTTGAGGAAAAGTAGTATGACTGCTACATTATCCGCACCTGAATCGATTGAAGCCTGGTTAGGTGGAGAAGCTGAAGACCTACTCACGTACCAGCCTAAGGTTTCCAAACAGCTGTTACATTTACCTGGCCCTGACTGGGTAGAGCGAATTTTTAGCAATACTGATCGCAACCCCCAAGTATTACGCAGTCTCTATCAGCTTTACTCAACTGGACGTCTTGCCAATACCGGTTATCTCTCCATCCTCCCAGTAGACCAAGGGATAGAACACGCGGCTGGTGCCTCCTTTGCGCCGAATCCTAGTTACTTCGACCCAGAAAACATCATTAAACTCGCCCTTGAAGGTGGCTGTAATGCAGTTGCTACTACCTTGGGTGTTCTGGGCATGGTTTCTCGTAAGTATGCCCACCGCATTCCGTTCATTATGAAAATCAACCATAATGAACTACTCACCTACCCGAATCAATATGACCAGATAATGTTTGCTAGCGTTGAGCAAGCTTGGAATTTAGGGGCTGTTGCTGTGGGGGCAACGATTTACTTTGGTTCTGAACAATCTACTCGCCAGATTCAGGAAGTAAGCCGCGCTTTTGCCCGCGCCCATGAACTCGGTATGGCAACCATTCTCTGGTGCTATCTCCGTAATAGTGCATTTAAGCAAGATGAGAAGGATTATCACCTTGCGGCTGACCTGACAGGTCAGGCAAACCATCTGGGTGTCACCATTGAAGCCGACATCATCAAGCAGAAGTTGCCCGAATGTAACAATGGCTACGGTGCGGTTGGGAAAACGCTTGGTGCAAAGGTGTACGGCAAAACCAATGACCTAGTTTATTCTGAACTCAGTACTGACCACCCCATTGACTTAACGCGCTATCAGGTTCTCAACTGCTACGCTGGTCGTGCTGGTTTAATTAACTCCGGCGGGGCATCAGGGAAAAGCGACTTTGCCGAAGCAATTCGCACCGCTGTGATTAATAAACGCGCTGGTGGTTCAGGTCTTATTTCTGGTCGCAAGACCTTCCAGCGACCATTTGAGGAAGGTGTGAAGCTGTTTCACGCAATTCAGGATGTCTACTTGTCTACGGAAGTGACAATTGCTTAACTCAATAGCCTTTTACTCTTCCTCTGCAACAGATGCTACTACCCATACTCAATCGGAGTAGCACTTGCGATCGCGCTTCATCTCTGGTGGTGAGGGCGATCGCATTTAGGTAAAGACTCAAACTGGCTGATTCAACTGTAAGGCTTCTCTCAAGCTGGCAAAGGGCAAAAGGTGTCCTTTAATTATCATTACCCTGATGTTTGTACCTGAGCCAAAAACCAAGTACCGACTTCAGTGTTATCCATTTCACGACTACGCCGTAAATCTTCCTCTAGCAAGGAAATAGCTAATCCTGGCAACATCTCTGATTCTCTAATCCGTTGACTACCACCATTAGCAATCATCTTAAAGGCAGTAATTCGTGCTTTTTTTACATCTACTACCCAGTATTCTCTAACACCTAAATCTTCATACAGTATTCGTTTTTCACCTAAGTCATCAGATAAAGAAGTGTCAGCAATTTCTATCACTAAATCTGGGGCTTGGTTGTTATCTAGATTAACTACAGAACTACCTGTTGGGGCTGATTGAACTCGTTCTCCAATGTAATAAGACGCATCTGGTTGAGCTTCTCGCAGACCTTGTTTCCGGTAGCTACAGTTGACAAATAGCTTGAGTGCTATAGCTTTTGCAATTCCAAAGAGGTTGACTAATATAACAACAATTCCGTTATTATCAGCGTGGTCAGCTCCGACTGGTGGCATTTCAATTCTTAGTTGCCCTTTGTTGTAGTAGCCCTTAGCTTTTCCATAAGTAGGGTCTTCAATTACCTGAATATACTCATCCCAGCTAGCTACAACCCAGGTATCACTAGCCACTTTTGTCTGTAATTCACTCATAGATTACCTTAACGAAAAATCCCTTTGAGTTTTGACCAGAGATTCTTGAGCAAACTAGAAGCACAACCCATGAGTTCACAAAGGGAGAAGCGATCGCTTACTGCCCACCTAACCAAGCTTCTAAATCAGCAATATTGGTAAAGTCTAACAGCGCTTCACCCAAATTCTCTAACTGCTCAATAGACAGCATCCCAATACGCTCTCGTAACTGAGGAGCTACTACACCAAGGCAGCGAGTAAGTAGACGCATCACCAGTGCAAATTCTCCCTGCTGCCTTCCTTGTTGTAATCCTTGTTGCAGTCCCTGTTGCAGTCCCCGTTGAATACCTTGTTCCATCCAGCTAGTGACAATCTCCATAATTCCCTCTGCTCTAGCTGGTTCAATCCTAGCAAGCTCTGCCTGAAACATTGCTTCCTCCTCGGCATTCAACTTGAGGTAAGTATCAATAAATCCAGAGATTAGCTGCACTTGTGCTGGATTCAGTCCCAAACTAGCCAACAATTGCAGCGATACTAACTTAACTGTAAACCGTTCTTGAGCATCTATCCTCATTTTGGACATCAAGGCACTTACTACGGGATTTTGCTGATTCACAAAATCCTGCCACTGAAGCCGATTCACCTGCCTTAATTCTCTATTGCTGGTAAAACGGGATTTTAAGGAGAAAGCCTTGGCAAAACATTCTGTAAGGTTTATCACAGCCCTAAGGATACCAAAAGGCGATCGCAACACAATGATTCGTTGATTGATGACATTCTCTAGGTTCTGGCACAGAGTACGATGGTCATACCTTAAATGCCTCCTGACATAACTCAGGTGACAAGCACTATTGTTAGCCAGAAGGCATCATCTATAAGCATTAGAAATTAATGACACTTTGGGGCAAGGGCAAAACCGAAATTGCCCCAGCGTAGACATATATCACCCAACCATCAGTGAAAGCACTCTCCTCAACCTCCTGATTAATCTAACCACTCATTGACATCGCGGCTTTTGAAACTAACCGGACGCCGACATTCTTTGGTTGTTTGTTGATCTTCTGCTACCCAAGCTCGATGCACGTTGGATTGGTGTAAGCCTTCTGTAGAGGATTGGTCGTATGAAGCTGGGGAGGTTTGGGATTTGGTCTGAGTGCGTAAATCTCTTGTTCGAGGAGTTGATCGGAAAGATCGCAACTGTTCATGAGCTTCATTAAGTTCTTGAAGCTTACTTTGAGCTTTCTGTTGTAGCCGGGGATGACCTGTAAAGCGGTCAGGATGCCAAACCCAAGTCAAATCGAGGTAGCCTTGGTGAACTTCCTCTGGTGAAGCTCCTGGCTCCAGCTCAAGGATTCTGTAGTATCGCTCTGCTTCTATCATCTACAACATCCTTTAGTGACAGGGACATGGTAGACGAAATAGTAATTCAAATCTCAAGTGGCTGACCGTGAAAGCAAGGAAAAAAACACATGATTTTAGGAAAGATATATTTTGTAGTCTTTCGTTAACTTAAGTTCACGCTCTCACATTTCTCCAATCACAGCATTGTTTACATTAAGAGACTTTTACAGTCTGCACTTCATCCAATTAACGTTGGGACACTCTGGCATTATTATGATTGAATGCCCAATGGAAACTAGTTACTGAAGGAAAAGCGATCGCGATCTCAGTTTTCAGGCTTGGTTTCCTGCGTCTGTCCGTCTATAACAGTACTCCAATCGTCATTCTCCACTGCTGCCTCAATCTGATGACGAGTTTCGGTAGTACTCCTATCCTTTGCCTCTAGTTCCTTAACCAGTGCAGTGTCAGCCATCGCTTTACGCAATTTAAGCTTCTTCTCCTCATAAGCATTACGCTCACTTGCTGACATCGTTGCCTTTGCAGCTTCACCGACTGTACTTGCCCAATTTGCACTCTCCTCACTGTTTCCTGGAGGAATGTAGTCCAGTTCGGAAAGCCACGCTTCACGCAAGTCTTCCATTTCTTGGCGCTTCGGGAACTTGAACGTCTGCACTCGCACGAAGGCACAAGCTGCCGTCCCATTTTGGGCAACATGGCTGTTGAGGGAGAGTAGCACATTGCGCGAGTAGCCGATGTACTGTGTTTGTTGCTTATCGTTCAGCACCGCATATACGCCAGCAACCTTTGCATTTTGCGAAAGGGCGCACCAAGCCTCAAGCGATAAGACTTGATTGCTATTACTTTCAAGTTCCTGTTTATCAGTTACATCAGTAGTATCGTGTTCATCTGGAGAACTGTACAAAAAATCATGCAATCCCCGATGCTCAACAGGTACATTTTGGTGTTCGATTGCTACGTCCTTGTTTGTCTCCATGCCGATTATCCCCCTTTGATTAATTTCTCTGCTTCTTCATTGAACCCTAAACAAGTCGGTTGTCTAAGAAAACAGAGTAGGGACTTTGATTCATCATCAAGACGCACAGTTGTTAACTATTTGCAAGCGATCGCATTTCAACCAATTGATTTCACTTCCACAATGACCTGATAATTGGACAATTGATAAATCTGGACAAGTAGCCAGTCTCGAAAGCTAATCCTTAAGCAAGAAGTGAGCAAGTTGAGTCATGAGAGGGTATCACGATGTTGGGGGTTTGCCGACTGGAGCAATAGAACGCGCTGAACACAACTATGAGCTATGGGAAAAGCGTGTTGATGCTCTTGTCGTACTCCTATCAAATAGGAATCCCCCATTAATTTGTGATGATGAACTGCGGCGTGGGATTGAGTCTCTTGGTGCTGAGGCTTACGAAAAGCTGAGCTACTATGAGCGCTGGATTGCTTCGCTTACTCAAGTCCTCTTAGAGAAAGGTGTTCTGACAGTGGATGAACTAGGACGCAAGTTAGCGGAGATTGAGGAGCGTGAGCAATAGTTATACGATGAGTACACGTTTTACTGTTGGCGATCGCGTTTCAGTTCGTGTTGCTTATCCCCCTGGTCATGTTCGTACACCGTTCTACATTCGCGGCAAGATTGGGGTTGTTGAACGCATTTGTGGAGAGTTTGCCAATCCAGAAGAACTTGCTTACGGACGTGATGGACTTCCAAAACAGCCTCTCTATTGGGTACGGTTTCAGCAGAGTGATGTCTGGACTGAGTACACAGGCTCCAAGAATGACACACTTGTAATTGAGATTTCCGAACACTGGCTAGAGCCAGCCTAAATCTAGGACGATGCACAACCACTCTAATCATGAAGTGCGACCCGACGATGATGCACCTCTAACCTACTACCAGAAGTTAGAAATCGCTGTGCGTGAGTTGCTCATTGAGAAAGGGCTGATTACTGCTGACGAAGTGCGTCGAACCGTCGAGGTAATGGATGCACGTAGTCCTGCCCTTGGAGCTAAAATTGTTGCCCGTGCTTGGACTAACTCAGACTACAAAACCCGATTGCTTAAGGACGGGAGTGCAGCCGCTACGGAACTAGGTATAGAAGTGGGGGTGACAAAGCTAGTCGTAGTCGAGAATACCTCACAAGTCCACAACCTCGTCGTTTGTACTCTTTGTTCCTGCTATCCCCGCATGATTTTAGGATTGCCACCCGATTGGTACAAGAGTAAAGCCTATCGCTCTCGTGCTGTACGAGAACCGCGTGCAGTGCTTGCTGAATTTGGGACTCATATTCCTGAATCTGTCGAAGTTCGCGTACATGACAGTACGGCGACGATGCGTTATCTTGTTTTACCCCAGCGTCCAGCATCAACCGAGGGGATGGATGAGGAAGCACTCGCTGCGCTAGTCACCCGTGACAGCATGATTGGTGTGACAATAGTTAATGCTCCGGAAGCTTCGCTTACAGGAAAGTCATCTATATGAACTAAAGCAACAGTCTACTTAGCTATGGCTATCTTCAACAGTCAATGCCTTCCCCTGGAAGAAATACAGAGCTTAACAATTGCTCCAAGTTATAGGGACATTCAGAAGGAAAATCTTCATCATCTTATGAAAATCCTCTTCATAAGCAGCGGAAGCATTATCAGTTACGTAAAAGTTACTCATTTTTAATGACTTCCTCCTCAGCCAATATTTTTAAAGCATAGCTCCAGTTTCAGTTGCCTATTCAGGACAGAGGCTTCTGATCTAATGTTGTTCCGGTTCTGGAAATTGTCGCTCTCGGACTTCAGTACTAAACTCCTGTACGGCTTGTGTAATTATCTGCCGCAAATCCACATAAGACTTAGCAAACGGTGGCTTATATTCTGAAAGTCCCAATAAATCAGATGTGACTAGCACTTGCCCATCGCAATGTGGACCTGCACCAATTCCAATCGTCGGAATAGGAACCTTTTGGGTAATCTGCAAGGCTAAATCATCAGGGATATGCTCTAAAACAATGGCAAAGGCCCCTGCTTCAGAAAGCGCGATCGCTTCTTGTAGAATTCGCCCCCCCGCATCTTGTGTTTTCCCTTGCTTGCGATACCCTAACTGATGAACAGATTGCGGTGTCAGCCCGACATGACCCATCACTGGAATTCCCGCAGTTGTGAGTTGTGCAACTGTTTGTGTGATCGCAGGATACCCGCCTTCCAACTTTACCGCCTGTGCGCCCGTTTCCTTCAACGCTCGACCTGCGGAGTGCATCGCTTGTTGGGGACTTTCTTGATAAGTTAAAAACGGTAAATCGCAAACGACTAATGCTCGTTTAACACCCCGACGCACCGCTTTCGTATGGTGCAGTGTCTCCTCTAGTGTTAGGGGCAAGGTATTTTGGTAGCCTAACGTCACCATCGCCATGGAATCTCCTACCAAAATGACATCCACTCCAGCCGCATCCAATAGTTGCGCGATCGCATAATCCCAAGCCGTGAGTGTCACAATCGGACGAGACTGCCGCTTCCATTGGATTAATTGCTGAGTGGTGACTGCCATTTTGGTTTAGCGTTGAGGTTTGATTGTTTGCACGAATCTGAGGAAATTTGTTGTCTCAGACATCACTATTAATGTCTAGGGTTCGCAGATTCACAACTGAATCGTAACGACTTATTGAGGAGAAGGTTCGCGAATAAAGGCAAAATGAGGACGAACGCGACCACTCGTTAAACTAACCCAAGCTAATCCCTCACTTGTGCCAACCCATAACTTGTTGCCAGTATCCGGCGAAAGAGACAGGATACTGTCAGAAGGAAGGTTGGCTATCTGACCGAGTACTTCGCCGCTATCCGGTTTGAGTTTCAACAAGCCATTATCGGTGCCAACCCAAACACTACGATCTTGAGCAAAGCGTATAGATGTAACATTACGTCCCCGAAGTGGTGTTACAGAGCGGATAACTTGAAACGTTTCAGGATTAATCACGAGTAAGCTGTTGGGAGTCCCCGCCCAAAGCATCCCATCTGTGCCAAGGGTAAGGGTTTGCACAACAGTTCCAGGGATGCCTTCAATTCGTCCTCTAGGCAAAGCACTCGCTGTATCGACTCGCACGATGCCGTTTAGCGTCCCCACCCATAGCTGACCTTCTTTATCCAAGGTAAGAGCGTTGGCACTGACACCAGGAAGTTTTTGGACTGTAGTCATTAATAATCCCTGATCGGGGCTGATTAGGGTAAGACCGCGATCGCTTCCTACCCACAGATAGCCTCGACGGTCAATCAACATCGACAGGACTCGATTAGAGGGTAATGTGAAGTTTTGTGCAGTCACTTCATTGCTACGTGGGTCTACACGCAACAGCCCTTCATAGGTTCCCACCCAAATCCGTCCAACTCGGTCTTGCGCTAAAGCACCAACAGTATAGTTCGGTAGGCGAATACGAGCTAACACCTTTCCAGTATTGGGGTTGATTCTCGATAACCCTAACCATGAACCAATCCAGAGGTCACCTGTAAAGTCAGGTTGTAAGGCACTTACACGAAAATCTGGTGATAAACGTTGAGTATCTTGCCGTAGGCGTTCAGAAGGTAGCGGTTCGTTTAAGGGTGGGGGTGGTTCATCTACATAGGTGGGGCTATACACATCTTGGTTAGTTTCACGTTGTGCCACTAGCCAATCTCTATCAGTTTGTCCTTGCCTTTGAGCTTTTGCGTTTGGGACTAGTAAGTTCAAGCACAACAGCATTGCAGTAAAGACAAGACCTATACGGGTAATCAAAAACGCCATAGTGATTCTCCTTACTTGTGTTCCTAGGATTCCATTTAATACTTTCTACGCCACTGTGATTGAAAATAAGCCAGGGACGCCGAGAGAGGAATGAAGAGCTTTCTCTTTATTTTTCTTGTCCAAGGCAAGCTTTCTGTGTTCCATTCCATGAGAATTGCCATAGAAAGTTGCTCTCCTTGTCAATGCTTTAAAGGGGACACTTTTTCTACTTATTTCACGAAAATTTACAAAAAGTTGTATTACTTTTAGATATAAAAAAAGTTTATACATTCGTAAAGAATAATTGAACTTCAACTTATCGAATTCTTGTTATAGTAACTAAGCATTAAGAAATTATTTAATACCTCAGCCGTTTGGTTTGCCAAAAAAAATTGTCCCCATAAAGCCAATTTTGTGGTCAAATAGCATAGGTTAGGTACTCCCAGGCATGAGTGATTTGCAGGGGGATAATGGGTGTGATGTTGCATCCACAAGGGGCTATTTGTACAAGCCTTTTTAAGGATTTTCGTACCTACAATTTAGGTCAAAATCTACAACACCAAAAAGCAGCGGAAGTAGTTGCAATATTCAAGAGTTCCTAAGGAAGGAAAACATGTCTTACTCACAAACCAGAACTCAGTCAAAAGCTGGTTACGATGCCGGGGTAAAAGATTATAAATTAACTTACTATACTCCGGACTACACACCCAAAGACACCGATGTTCTGGCAGCGTTTCGCATGACCCCACAGCCTGGGGTGCCACCGGAAGAAGCCGGTGCGGCGGTTGCGGCTGAGTCGTCTACAGGTACTTGGACAACAGTCTGGACAGACTTGCTGACTGACCTCGATCGCTATAAAGGCCGTTGCTACGACATCGAGCCAGTACGTGGGGAAGACAATCAGTTCATCGCCTATGTTGCTTACCCATTAGATTTGTTTGAAGAAGGTTCCGTTACCAACTTGCTCACCTCACTTGTGGGTAACGTATTTGGTTTCAAAGCTTTGCGTGCCCTGCGCTTAGAAGACTTGCGGATTCCTATCGCTTACCTCAAGACCTTCCAAGGCCCTCCTCACGGAATTACCGTTGAGCGGGACAAGCTGAACAAATATGGTCGTCCTCTCTTGGGTTGTACGATTAAGCCTAAGCTGGGTCTATCTGCGAAGAACTACGGACGTGCGGTTTATGAGTGCCTACGCGGTGGTCTAGACTTCACCAAAGACGACGAAAACATCAACTCTCAGCCATTCATGCGCTGGCGCGATCGCTTCCTGTTCGTTCAAGAAGCCATTGAGAAAGCCCAGGCTGAAACCGGTGAAATTAAAGGTCACTACCTCAACGTCACCGCCCCCACCTGCGAAGAAATGATGGAGCGTGCTGAGTTCGCCAAAGAAATTGGCACTCCAATCATCATGCACGACTACCTAACAGGTGGTTTCACCGCTAATACCACCCTGGCTAAGTGGTGCCGCCGCAACGGTATCCTGCTGCACATCCACCGTGCAATGCACGCGGTAATTGACCGTCAGAAGAACCACGGTATCCACTTCCGCGTTCTTGCTAAGTGTCTGCGGATGTCCGGTGGTGACCACCTCCACTCCGGTACCGTCGTTGGTAAGTTGGAAGGTGAGAAAGGCATCACCATGGGCTTCGTTGACCTGATGCGCGAAGACCACATTGAACAAGACCGCGATCGCGGGATTTACTTCACCCAAGATTGGGCATCTATGCCTGGAGTAATGCCCGTTGCTTCCGGTGGTATCCACGTTTGGCACATGCCTGCGTTGGTTGAAATCTTCGGCGATGATTCCTGCCTACAGTTCGGTGGCGGAACACTCGGACACCCTTGGGGTAATGCTCCTGGTGCAACCGCTAACCGCGTTGCCCTAGAAGCTTGTGTCCAAGCCCGTAACGAAGGTCGCAACCTGATGCGTGAAGGTGGCGATGTAATCCGTGAAGCTTGCAAGTGGAGTCCTGAATTGGCTGTTGCTTGCGAACTTTGGAAGGAAATCAAGTTCGAGTTCGAGGCAATGGACACCGTCTGATGTAAGGTGCCAAGTGCTGAGTCCTGAGTGACAAAGTATACTCAAAGACTAAGTACTCAAGATTCAGCACTTACTAGGCAGGGTTCAGAAGATGGATCTAAAACAAGTTGCGAAAGATACAGCCAAGGTGCTGACTAGCTATTTTACCTATCAAGCACTGAGGACGGTTTTAGCTCAGTTGAGTGAAAATGACCCACCTCAAGCCCTATGGCTGCATTCCTTTTGCTCAAGGAACAGTATCCAAGATGGCGAAGCTTTCCTCCTAGCCTTACTTCAAGAGAAACAAGAGCTAGCGCTTCGACTGATGACTGTACGGCAGCACATGGCAGAAGAAGTAGCAGAGTTCTTACCAGAAATGGTTTGCACTAGCATCCAGCAGTCAAACACAGAACATCGGCGTCAGCATCTAGAGCGCATTACGCAATTTACAAGCTCTGAACCCCCTAGCTACCCCGAACAGCAACCTGATTCAGAAAACTAAGACTACCGAGTCAGGGACACCATAAAGTCTCTAGTTGTATACCCCTACTTCAATTTACGAGCATAACCCATGCAAACTTTACCGAAAGAACGTCGTTACGAAACTCTTTCCTACTTGCCACCCCTGACTGATTCGCAGATTCTCAAGCAAGTCCAGTACATTTTGGATCAAGGCTATATCCCAGCCGTAGAATTTAGCGAAGATTCAGAACCAAAACAGCACTACTGGACACTGTGGAAACTGCCCTTGTTCAAAGCTCGCACTCCTCAAGAAGTGATGCAAGAAGTAGATGGTTGTCGCTCTGACTACCGCGACTCTTACATCCGTGTAGTAGGTTTCGATAACATAAAGCAGTGCCAAGTTCTTAGCTTCATCGTTCACAAACCTACTGCCAACACCCGTAGCCGCTACTAATAGGCTTCTGGCTGAAATTTTCTGACATTTGGATGAATAAGGAGGTGGATTATTCCGCCTCCTTTTGTTTATTTTTTAGCTTTCTCGCCGGAAGCCTCACGCCATATCTGTACTCAGTTGGTGTAGGAGTATGTCACGTTTATTGTGTTCAGATAGTCAGAACTACAGATAAATGCGATCGCATTTCAATACTCCCCAATACACTTAGCGAAGAATATTCCGAATGTAGCCCCACTTTCCACCACTACTCACCAGAGCAAATCCTTCACTAAAAGAATTAGCTTCATTGAATTCTGGAGTGATTACAACGTTTCCGGTTTTGTTGATATAGCCCCACAAACTGCCGACTTTCACCGCTGCTAATCCTTCCTGAAACGATTTAGCTTTCTCAAATTGCCTCGCAATTACCAGTTGCCCTGTTGAGTTAATATAACCCCACTTGTTAGCCATTTTTACAGGCGCTAAGCTTTCAGCAAAAGACTCTGCTTCATCAAATTGTGGCTGAATCACAACTTTACCTAATTTGTCAATATAGCCATACTTGCCAGAAACCTTAACCCATGCCAATCCTGCACTAAAAGAACCCGCTTTATCAAATCGCGGTAGGATTACTGGTTTTCCCGCTTTGTCGATATAAAGCCAAGTGTCATTAATTTTTACAGCGGCTAGTCCTTCTTGGAAAGAATTTGCTGCATCAAATTGCGTTGAGATTACAAGCTTACCTGTCTTGTCAACATAGCCATACTTGCTGCCGATTCTGACTAGCGCGAGTCCTGTGTTATCCGGAGTTGCTTCGCTAGAAGGAAAAAACTCAGCTTGATCAAATTGAAAGCGGCTAACGAGTTTTCCTGTTTTGTCGATGTAGCTCCACTTATACCCCATTTTGACGGGTGCTAGCCCTTCGGAGAAGGAATCTGCCCAATCAAATTGGGGTTGGCTAACGGATTTTCCTAACTTGTCAATATAAAGATATTGACCACCGAGTCTCCGTTCAGTAAAACCATGTTCTTTGATTTTTGAGGAACTGAATTGTGCGCGTTGAGCGTAGGGACCAGTGCGTAAGACTTTTGCTAGAGCATCATTCTCTTCTCGTAAACCTTCATAGAAGAAAAAGACTTCTCCTAGAATTCCTTGATCGCGATTGTATTGAATCGTCTGCAACAATAGTTCTGGAGTCATGCGGTACGAACCGGACTTGAGTAGAACACCAGGGACTAGAGAAGGCATTTGTAATGATGTAAATTGCTGCGTAACAAGCCGATCAACCAGTAATTTATACCCCTCAAAATTACGGCTATATAACTGGGGATGGATTAGATCCACGAGTCCCTGATCAATCCAAGCTTGCGAGTCCTGAAGGTACTCTTGCATTCCCCAAGGGTAGACACTCGGAGACATTGAAATGATTAGGTTGGGATTGATTGTAATTACTTCTCGATAGAGTCGGGTTAAGAAGTCGCTGAGGATGTCGGCACGCCACTGAAGCCATTGTGGATCTTTTGGATTTTGGGGAGGGTTTTGGTTGAACTGCCGAAAGTAGCGGTCAATGGTTCTCGCGTCGTAACTACCTTCCGAGGGGAGTGCAGGCATTCGGTCATCGCCTTGGATGCCCGTAATATCATAGTTGTTAACAACTTCCAGTACCAAACTCCGAAGGAAATCCTGCACCTCTACATCAAGCGCATTCATCCACTCAAAGTTATTCTTTTTCAGCAGATTACCACTTGCATCGCGTGCTGACCACTCTGGTTTTTTCGCCAGCAGTCGTCCGCCATTTTGGTTAAAGGAACTGGCAAATCCATACTCGAACCAGGGAATAACCGCTAGTCCAACCCGCTTTGCCTCGACAATCAGTTCCCCCAAAGGGTCTCGTCCAGCATAGCGTGAGTCAATCTCCAATCCAAACGTGTCCCGCATAATGCGACTGGGGTAAATCGTAGCGGCGTTATTCCAGACAACAGGAAACACAACGTTGAACCCGGTTTCGGCAAGAAAATTCATCGCCTCAGCAATGTTTTGCTTGGAGTTGAGAACTTGGCTAGCGGTAGTCGTCAGCCAAACTCCGCGTGTTTCTACAACGTCTCCTTGACGTGAGATAGACTGGGGCGAAGTCCTCTGATACGTTCTAACTAATGCTACTCCTTCGGAAAATGAATTCGCCTCATCCAGTTGTGGCTGAATCACGAGTTTCCCGGTTGTGTCGATGTAACCCCACTTATTCCCACTCTTGACTCGCGCTAGTCCTTCGGAAAAGGAATCTGCCTCCTCAAATTGGGGAGGAATGGCAAATAAGTCTAACCCAGGAATGTACTGAGATGGGACACCAGGGATGTTTAAGGCGCGGCAAATAAATGCGGCTACCTCAGCTCTTGAGGCGTTTTGATTGGGGTTGAGGCGTTTAATATTTGGATAGTTAACAACAAGACGCTTTTCGGTTGCTGCGGCGATCGCATTTAGCGCATAACTCGGAATCAAAGCCGCGTCATCATAATACCGTGATAGGGATGCAACACCTTGCGCTCCTGCGGTGTACTTCAATCCACTCACTAATGCTACCAGTGCCTGCACTCGCGGAATTGGCTGGTTAGGTCTAAATGTGCCATCAGGGTAGCCAGAGAGAAAACCCGTTCGATAAGTGGTTTGAATAGCAGAATTTGCCCAGTTATTGGAGGAGACATCCTTAAAGGTGATGGCGCTGCGGATAGGAGGCGTGTTGGCAAACGCCTTAGACAAAAGGGCAGCAAATTCAGCACGAGTTACAGATGCGTTGGGTCGAAAACTACCATCTGGGTAGCCACTGATGAAGTTTCTCGCCACGAGTTGGCTAATACTGTCATTAGCCCAATGGTTCTGAGTATCGGAAAAAATCAAATTACTTGACATTGACTGAGAGAGGAAGCGTTACTAAGCTTTCAAATTGCCTCTCAACAGTCTAGACTCACTCTCGTTGGGATTAAGCGACTCACTTCCTCGATACTGGACTTTTCTCCCAAAAATGCAAAAATAGTTAAGAATGGAAAAGACATTACTGTCGCTGTAGAAGCTTAAAGACTTACTCAATCTTAGCTGGGTGGTTCTCAGTCATGGCTTCTGGGATCTATGCGATCGCACACATTGGTCATCTAAAGCTTTACGTTGGTGAGACAAGCCGCATCAAAAACGTTTGGCCACCACTATTGGCTCAACTCGACAATGGCACCTACCCAAACGCTACATTGCAGAGGGTATGGGATTTGGAGGGAGGCAAACGCCGCTTTACATTTCACACATGGAAAGATTTAGCAAACCAAGAAATTATTGGGATTGAGAAAGCCGAAGACGATGCGTAAGCCCTAGCATCTCAATCGATTGAGAATCATGAATGGCGCGGATGGGTAGATGTTTGAAATGACGCTGCTAAAAGTTAGGCTGGATGGCTGACTCCATAAGGATCTGAAGCTTTTGAGACAATTGGGACATCCGCGCACCATACAGGGAAAGGCTTTCAGCGTTTTTGACTCTTGACAGAATAGAGATTTTTGGAGATGATTAAATCATTCGCGAAAAAGCACCTTGAAAACCGAATACAGCAAGCTTTTCAGGCTCCCGCTCTTTCAATTACCTCTAATCCCTTTCAGGGATTGAAACTCCCTGCTCTATCGCCTCTTCAGGGCTATCGTCTTTCAATTACCTCTAATCCCTTTCAGGGATTGAAACGCAACTTTTGCCCTAAAACCTGACTGCTGACTCCCCAAAGCTGATAGCCTAACTCTTGCACCTCTGACTCCAACTCGAAACCCATAATGTCTAATCAAACACTAGGACTCGACACTCAGCTTTACAACTACTTGCAGTCAGTTTCTCTCAGAGAACCAGAAATTTTGACTCAGCTAAGGCAGGAAACAGCGCAGCATCCAATGGCTCAGATGCAGATTGCCCCAGATCAGGGACAGTTTATGGCATTGCTAGTGCAGTTAATCGGAGCAAAGAAAACCCTAGAGGTTGGGGTGTTTACAGGCTATAGTTCTCTAGTTGTAGCCTTAGCGCTACCGCCAGAAGGCAAGGTAGTTGCCTGTGATGTGAGTGAGGAATATACAAACATTGCACGTCGTTATTGGCAACAAGCAGGAATAGCTGACAAAATTGACCTCCATATCGCCCCAGCACAAGAAACCTTGAAATCGCTACTGGCAGAAGGACAAGCCGGTACATTTGACTTTGCCTTCATTGATGCAGACAAGAGCAACTACGAGATCTACTACGAACTCGCCTTAGAATTAGTGCGTCCTGGTGGGCTGATTATTGTAGACAATGTACTTTGGTCGGGGCGAGTAGCAGACGCCCAAGTGCAGGACAATAGAACCAATGCAATTCGATCGCTAAATCAAAAGCTCCATCAAGATCAGCGAGTAACCCTTAGCCTAGTTCCGATTGGGGATGGCTTGACTCTGGCGCTGAAGCGTTGAAATGCTTCCTCTTCGCTAGCTCAAACTGTCGCTGTCTCTCCTCCTGACGCGCCCGTTTTTCCTCTGTAAGCTTGTCAAAACAGTACGGGCAGGAAATGCCTTCTTGGTAATGAGGAGAAATGCGATCGCCCTCAGAAATTGGATGTCCACAGCTTCGGCACAGATCGTAAGATCCCGTTGCCAACCCAGCTTTAACAGCAATGCGCTGATCGAAGACAAAACACTCTCCCCGCCATAGACTCTCTTCGGCTGGAACTTCCTCCAAATACTTGAGAATGCCACCTTTGAGGTGATACACCTCCTGAAAGCCTTGAGAGAGCATAAACGATGACGCTTTCTCACAGCGAATCCCGCCAGTACAAAACATCGCTACCTTCTTGTGTACAGCCGGCTTGAGATGGTGCGTCACATAGTCAGGAAATTCTCGAAATGAAGCAATCTGAGGATTAGACGCGCCCTTGAACGTACCAATAACCACCTCATAATCGTTGCGGGTATCAACAACCAGTACCTCCGGATCGCACAGCAGCTCATTCCAATCCTTCGGGCTAACATAAGTACCAACCTGGTCATTCGGATCAATTTCAGGAATGCCCAAGGTGACAATTTCACTCTTCAACCGAACTTTCAGACGGTCAAAGGGTGGAGCATCAGTATAAGACTCTTTGTGTTCCAAGTCAGCTAGACGTGGATCGGAGCGTATAAAAGCGAGAACTGAATCAATTGCCTGACGTGAACCAGAGAGAGTGGCATTGATTCCTTCTGCCGCAAGAAGAATTGTCCCTTTGATACCCTGCTTTTCGCAGTATTCCACCAATGAACTTTGTTTCTCAGCAAAGTCCGGCAACTTAACAAATTTATAAAATGTTGCAACAACCTGGGTCATTTTCCCGATCGACTGAGAGATAGAGGTGCTACATTCGGCTTGTTGCATACTTTACAGGCACTCAGCTACAAGATGATGATATACCCCTGATCTTTTTTCTTCATCCTCTATCAAGAATGGAACGATAAGGAGTAAGATAACTATGGTAGATAAGTTTCCATTCTTGCGTTACACTATTTTAGTGCTTGGGGGTTTAGCTCAGTTGGTAGAGCGCCTGCTTTGCAAGCAGGATGTCAGCGGTTCGAGTCCGCTAACCTCCACTAAAAAGTCGAATAACACTTTAGTAGTAGGGTGCGTCAGGACGCACCCTACAGGTAGAGGTTCTGCGTAAGTACTGACGCGGAGAAAAGCGATCGCTCACCCAAAAATCTGCTACTATCCTCAACTCATCCCTTATCCTTACCTATTTCACCTCCAAACTAAACCCCGGCAACACCTCCTCCCCCAACAACAGCACAGGCATCTCCACCACCTCCACCTCTTGCCCCCTGCGATAAATTTCCACCTGTTTATCCTTAGGATTAATCAGCCAACCTAACCGCACCCCACTCGCTAAATACTCCAGCATCTTATTCTGTAGCGGCTTTAACCTATCCGTGCGAGAACGCAACTCAATTACAAAATCCGGGCAAATCGGCGGAAACCCCTCCCGTTCCTCCTGACTCAATCCTTGCCACCGTTGCAACTCTACCCAAGCAACATCGGGAGAGCGATCGCCACCTCCGGGTAAACTAAATACAGTCTGAGAGCTAAACACCACACCTAAGTGAGTCTGTTCATTCCAGACCACGACCTTCGCAATCAAACTCGCTTCTTGATTGCCACTTTCACCACCAATAGGCGTCACAATAACTAATTCTCCATTAGGTGAACGTTCAAGCTGTAAATCCGGATTCGCTTGACACAATTGAAAAAACTGCTCCCGTGTCAGCGTAGTAATTGGCTCCAAATTCAGTACCGTTGTCATAGCATTACCTCTTTAATCCTTCAGTTTCAAGTGCCGTGGGTACAGCAACACTCGTTAGTACCGTCATCGGACTTTTATCTTTTAGTAGATTCATTTGCTCAACGGAACGTACTACGAGGGTACCCGCGAATCCTAACGAGTTCACGGAGATGTCTGAAAAACACTCATTCGCTCGTGGTACTACCAGCATCCAATCTCGTGTTGCCAAAAAATTGTAGGCACCCGATTGTTTTTCTCCATTCACTGGGGTATCGCTAATCAAACCCACTGCCCGGAGGAGATTGTGATAGCACTCAAGCGTAGACGCGGCAGATGCTAGTGGAGATTTCTCTGGATGAAAGTCTAGCTTGGCGATCGCATGAACAAAGGGGAAGCGAGTTGTAGTCCCAACAGAGTCTTGAAATATAACAGATGCGATCGCAGGTTCAATCGGTATCTTTAGTCCCTCTTCTACAAGTGGTAGTGGAACGAGTTGCAAGTGCTTATGTCGCTGACTTGCCCCAGCCATCTTTCCTCCGTTGTAAAACACCAAGCCATCAATTTCATTAAGACACGCCCACATCGCCTCAAAATCTTGTAGCGTGAGCCAAGTTTCCTGCTCCTCAAACGCTCGCGTCACAATGAGCAGATGATGGTCGATAATGCTGAATTTGTTCAACAGACACAGATGCGTGTCAGAAATATCAGCAACAAACAAGTCTTCCTCGTAGGGTAGGAATGGATTAAAGCCTTTTCCTGAATTGGCAGTATCTTTGTCCTGCTTCTTTTTCGCCTCATCTTTGCGTACAAGGTGAGGCAAAACTCGAACGAGGAAGTTAATCCCATCTTGCTCTATGAACTCATACTCGGTTGGGAGAAACTGAAGTGCGCCACAGCTTTTTGCGTATTCGGTTTGTGCGATCGCTTTATCCCACAACGTGCCCGGTTCTAGCTGTAGTGTTTCCCGTGCATTTTGTTCTTCGTTGGGCATAGTCAAACCTCAAACATCCGCTTCTCAAACGCATCTATTAGTAAAAGCCTAACAATCGCCCGATTGCCAGTGCCTCACCTTGCGACTCAATCATAGTCTGGCTTAGCCTATTGCTGACTATACCTGTCTTGAAAAAAGTCCCCCAAAATTGGGGAATTTAGGGGGCATTCCAGGATTTATGCAAGAAGTCTAATCTTTAACGAGTAGAACAGACAAAACAGGTCGCCTTAGCGGATTCCCCTCATTGCCCACTTTCCCGTAAAAGGTCTTACCCTTGTAATAAAACGAAGAAGAGCTTCCCCCATCCAGATTCATCGCTTTTTCAACCCCTAGAGTTTTCATGAAGTCAGCTAGTGCGGCTAAAGACATCCCACTGGTTTGAGATAGAGGTTGTTGAGCCACCATCACCAAAAGAATGTTGCGATCGCGAGTAATGCCAACCGCACTCCGAGCGTTAGATTGACGGCTATTCAGCGAGTCTCGGATCACTAACCCGTTCTCAACATCCAAAAAACCCTCTGCAACAGAAGTTATCTCTGGCAACAAGCGAGGGCTGCCTCCCAAAGCATCCACTAACTGGCACTCTTTTGGAGTGGGTTCACTGTGAAGGGCAATATCATAGCCAACAGTTAACCCACAACGATATCGTCGGAACTCCGTTCGGTCAAGGATTTTCTCCAAGTAAGGCGCTAATTTGGGATTGTCCATCAGCCGCTCGTTCTTGCGAGGGTCAGCCACTAAAACCCCTTGCTGGACAACGTAAGATGTAGATTCTTGATTTTGTGGATCAAAAAAGCCTCCATTGATTACTGCAACAGCCTCATGCTTTTGAGCAAAGCTTTCCAAACTGCTGAGTTCCTGGGAGACAGCAGGAATCACCAAAAAACGACTATCCCCTGGAATCAACAAGGTGTGAACAACACTTGACTCCAAGGTGTAGGACTTGTATTGAACCTCTTTCTCTAGCAGAGGCTCAACCGTTGAAGAGGCTGTTCTCGGAGGTTCCTTATGAGAGATAGATAGCAGTACAATCCCTAAGCCGATTATGAGCAAGCTCAACGCAAAAATTTTTCTCACACCGTTTCTCCTGTAGCCCAATAACGGCAAGACGAATCAGAATTGGCTAAAGAGTTGTCACGATTGGCTGCGGTTTCATCTCCAGACTGCGCCACAGATACCACGAGGCAATGCTGCAATAAGGTTTCCAACGTTGTCCGAAGCTTTCTGTAGTCTTTCGGTCAGGCAGTGTCTCAAGACCATAGACTTTCCGAATACCTGCTCGTATCCCCAGGTCATCAACAGGTAGAATATCCCACCGCTTGAGACGGAAGATTAGGAGCATCTGAACAGTCCAACGTCCAATGCCTTTAACCCGCGTCAGGGTTGTGATAATAGACTCATCATCCATCACGTCCAACTCTTCAAGAGTAGGCAAGTCTTCAATCACATGACGAGCTAGGTCTTTGAGATAAGAGATTTTGGGACGTGAGATACCAACACGACGGAGGTCTTCGTCGGGTGTATTGAGGATATCTAGTGCTGTCGGAAACTCGCTATCAGGGTAAAGCTGGAGAAACCGGGAGTGGATAGTACCCGCTGCCTTGGTGGAGAGTTGTTGATGCAGAATTGATCGGGATAGGCAAAAGAACAAGTCTCCCTCCGGTTGACTCTGAAGAAGTTGGCAAGGGCCAACTTCTTCAATGACTTTTGCTAGGACAGGATCTGAGTGCAATAAAAAGGCGATCGCAACTGAGTAATTCATTTTCCCCTCCGACTTCAGACGCTTGGATCACATATTGAAGCAAGGTGATGCTACCTTAGTTCTTTATCCCAGAAATGTGCTGAGAATCATCAGAGAAATCCAAACGGAAGGAGTTTAAGATTTTATCCGACGCTTTCGAGAGCGAGTAGTATCATTCAGTTAACGAATGGGGGTGCTGACGATATGCCTAAACTGACTCCGACCCTATGGATTTTTAATGCTGTTACGCTTCCTATAGTAGGTCTAGTAATAGCCTTGACACCTAAAGCGCCAATAGCGACCAACGATAGTTCAAGTCAACCTGTAGTTGCTCCCGATGCCAAGCCATCACTAAAAAAACCTGACCAAGCGAAAGAGCTGCTACTACCATCTTCCGCGAAAGAGCCAGTCTCAGCGCCTTCAGTACAACCTCTGGCTCTCGACATCAAACCGTTACCAAAGAAAATTAAACCCGTATTGGCACGCCCTGCACAACCGATCGCTTCTGTGACGACATCACCTCCAATTGCCCCTAGACAAGTAGCAGTTTCCAGCACCCTTTCATCACCAACAAAATCTCAACCTGCCTTTAGACTCTCATCACAAGCTTTAATCTCGCTGCGCCCACCAGAAAGAGTAGTAGCAACACCACCTTTTGCTGCGGCTGAAGCTGAATCTTCCTTAAAGACACCAGAAGCGACTGTTATACCCTCACCTCAAGCTATAACTTTGCCGAGTCCACCAGAGGAACTACCAACGCCGACACTACCTTTTAGTATTCCCGAAGCGTCTCCAGTGCCAGAACGCAAACCTTCTCCACAAGAGGTACAAAGTTTGTGCCAGAAGTTCCCCTTGAATTCACGTTGCCAAGATACGCGACCTTTTGCCACTCTTGAAGCCTTATTAGCTCCAGAACGCAAGCCTTCTCCACAAGAGGTACAGAGTTTGTGTCAGAAGTTTCCCTTGAATTCGCGCTGTAACAACAATACATTGGCTCCGGATACAAGCGCTCCTGCTCAAGGTGCGACAACACCACCACCGAACTCAAGTTCTCCTGCACAAGGCACAACAGCACCCGCCTCAAACATTCCAGATGCAACATCACCCGACTCAAGTTCTCCTAGTAGTCCCTAAAAACCAAGCGCCAATTCCCGAAGCAAAAAAGGCAGAAGGCAGAAGGCAAATTGCTGTAATAATTCAGCAAAAAAGTAGATGAAACAAGCTCATGTTTCTTGTTGCAATGGAAGTTCAGTCTAGAACTATGGAGACAAATCATGAGTTTAGAAGAAAAGGCAAAGGCAACGGCTCAGAACATCCAGGGGAAAATCACTGAAGCTGTAGGTAATGTCACAGGAGACTCTGACACTCAGATGGAAGGTCAAGCTAAGCAGGCTGAAGCTGAGATTCGTCAGATAGCAGAGGATAAAAAAGACGAAGCTAAAAACGAAAACATTGATGTTGTCTCAGCTGACTGATCTGAAACGGCAAAAAATGAAACACCTCAGACATTTTGCTGAGGTGTTATCTAATCTAAATTGTTGAGTGCTTGCGATTTACAATATAATCTTCGCAAAAATACTTGGTTGTAGGCATCCGCCAAATCTACTAGATATCTAAGTATAAATGCTTAGATACACATTAACGTCTAAGCTAAATCCACCTCGAACGTTAAGCTTATCCCACTGCCGCTAGGTGGTAAAAGGAGATTTTGGAGAATCAGTTGCTCATCACTTTTGTGCTACTACCACTTATAGATTCAGAACCCTGCTCAACTTGCAGGTAAATAGCAGGAATCTGTTTTACCAAGACAGGTTGACCAAAGCGACTGGTATAAACGTCTAGTTCTGCATCGAGGTTAGCCTCAAATAAAAGACGTTGCCCTGGAAAAATCACCTTCTCGAAGTACCAGTTAGGAATATTGACAATCCGAATAATTTGTACGGCGCTTGTGGTGTTGGCATAGCCACAGAGAACTTGGCAGCAGGAATCAGTTACCAGTGAATTCATGGAGGAAAACCGCTTACTTCTGTTTTCAGTATCAAAGGCTGATGTTTAGGGTGGTGTCTGCATAATGTCTAACTTATGGATGAGTTTGTGTTCAACTTGAGCCTAGGAGAAGCATTAGCCTGTTTAAGTTGCAGTAAGGAAACAACCCTCTGTCTATTAGTTGAGGAGTTTGCTTTTTCTGGGAAAATTGCTCATCGGGTACGACTGGTTTTTTAGATCGCATCTGCCTCACAAGTTTGCTTTCATTGTTCCAACAATCTCCCGCAAGGTTTCTGGGACTGAGCGAGGTTGCCAACCCAGTTCCTGACGCGCTTTCGTGGCATCTACCCGCACACAACGGTCATAAATATAGTGAACACGCTCTCGACTTAAGGGGGGCTGCCATTTGAGTAAATGTCCGATTGGATCAAGTAGGTTTCCGGCTAATCTGACTATGGATTTGGGAGCTTCACTCGGTGCTGGAATCCCTGTTTCTTGACTAAGAAGATTAAACATTTCACGAGTGGTAAGGTCACCCGCAGAAATGATGTAATGTTCTCCAGGTTTACCTTTTTCTACGGCTAGAATCATCGCCGCCACTAAGTCATCGACATGGACGATACCCGTAACGCGATCGCCTCCTGCCCACAATTTCAGTCTTCCTTTGAGAAATTGCTGCATCACAGGGCCAAAATGAGGGTCATCTGCACCAAAAATCCCAGAAGGTAAGACACTCACAACAGGCAAGCCTTGAGCGGCAAATTCGTCTACTATTTGTTGAGCTTGGTACTTTGTACGGTCATAAGCAGAGGAAAAATCAGCCTGTGTCCGTTGGAAGGTTTCATCAACAACTTGACCTTTGGTATCACCAAGTACACCAATTGTGCTGCAATAAACTACTTTAGACACGCCGGAGGATTGAGCGGCTTCCATTACAGCACGGGTACCTTCAACATTCACCCGTTCCATCTGAATAGCATCAACAAGCCCCAGTTCTACATAGGCAGCGGTGTGAAACACTGTATCTACTCCAGTCATGGCACTCTGGAGTGCATCCCGATCAGTAATGTCGCCGTAAACGAGTTGCACCTTGCAATCCGATAGACGCTCTAGATTACTGGACTTGCGAACTAGACCAACAACAGAATTACCTTGCTGTTCCAACGCTTTCACTAAGTGAGAGCCTGTGAATCCGTTTGCTCCCGTTACGAACGCTTTCATTGCTTCTCCTTTATCTGCATGAGTGCATTCTCTCCCGTGCTGCCAGTTCAGCCTGTTGCTAATTCAGTTCAAATTCTCTCATCCTGAAGGGCTATGTGTACGGCATGAACAGGAAAGCGATCGCCCGCGTCGTGTGAGAGATTTCACTCACCAAGTCAGTAAACTATGACGAGTAGCGATCGCACATAGGAGCGATCGTTATCACTCTCTTGATCTGCTAACTCTTCTCTTATGCCCTACAGTCAATTCACAACCATCACTAAAGTTAAAGAAGCCTTTAACCTTTCTACTAGAGAAGGGATTCGTTTTTTACCAGAGATTGCTCCTATCTCACCTTCTAATACTTTACGAGACTATCTGGAGGAAACTTTACCCATTGCGATCGCAACGGGCAGCGAAAAAGCACGTTCAGAATTAATTATCACTCCTGTATTGGTAGAGGTACGACGGATTCTCGATCGCAAAGTGACGCTGTTCTCTGGGGAAGATTTTACTGTTGATGAAAGTTTAGGGCTGAATGGACGCTGTGATTTCTTGATTAGTCGCTCTGCTGAAATGTTGGCGATCGAGGCTCCAGCTGTAGTGATTATAGAAGCAAAACAGGCTGACCTAAAAACAGGGTTTGGGCAATGTGTGGCGGAGATGGTTGCGGCACAAAAGTTTAATGAGTCTAAGGAAAAATCTATCCCCATTATCTATGGCAGCGTTAGCAACGGGGTTCAGTGGCAATTCCTGAAACTGGAAGGGCAAACTATAACTATTGACTTGATAATTTACCCCCTTCCTCCTGTGGAACAAATCTTGGGCTTTTTGGTGTGGATGGTGCAGGAAGGTTAGCGATCGCTTCCCGATGAGTCCATCACAGTAGCTTGCCCCTCAGCAATTTCCTGTTTGGCACGTTTTGCCGCAGCCTTAAGGTTTTGTTGTGTTCTCTGGAATGATTCATTCCATCGAATTTCATAGTAGAAGCTAAGCAGGCAGACTTAACGCGAGGGTTTACACAGCTAGCGGTGGAATTGATTGCTCTGGATACTTGGCTAGAGTCAGATGAGGCTATTTTGTATAGTGGTGTGACAACTGAGATATCTGGCAATTTGGTGTTTTCATCGTCAAAACCGTGCGGTAACTCTAGATTTGATGTTGTATCGGGTTCCTACGTTCCTTTATCAGGATGTCAGGGAAATCTATAAGTAAGTATTCTGAAATTTATCAGCCAGCAAGTTCCCTAACCATTGCTTGAATAAGACTACAACTATGACCCAGTGTTACACTAAGCTTCCAAAGCGTCCAGGTGAGCGAAACCTTGCCAAGCAACTTACCTCGTTCGATGATCCGGAGCTTCACCTTTGGTTCGGGCTTGATTTTATTCCTGGAGTTCGTGATATCGATGTTCTGCTATGGCATGAAGCAAAGGGCGTGTTCATTATTGAAGTTAAGGCTGTGATTCTCGAAGCTATAGAGTTTTTTGGCTGGGAAAGTTATCAGATTCAAAAGCGTCCTGTAGATGATTCTCCATGTAGGCAAGCTGACAGAGCTTTAAATTCATTGCGTAACTATTTACGCCCTCAGATGCCTTATCGAAAACTTCCATTTCTTGTAGGAACAGCTTGTTGGCCACTGATATCTCGCGAAGGATGGAATCGTTGTTGGGATGATGAGCGAGTCGTAGGAGAATTTTCTGAGCGAATGCTCTTTAAAGAGGATATTGAAAGTGGTCTTGATGTTCTATTGGATAGGCTTAAGTACATTTGGTCAAATCCTCCAGTAAAAGAACCTCCAAGATATCCACACTTTCACAAAGAAGACCAACTTTATAAGGTCAAAGAATGCCTTTCCGTAGAAGCCAGGAAGAAAGCAGCGCCAAGCGATCTAGACAAGCTAAGGATTATTGAAGATAAGGTCTCCAGAGAGACACTAAAGGAAGTTTCTCCAGACAGCGAAAAGCGTATTTTCTATTACGGCTATCCAGGTACAGGAAAAACTTTTAGATTGCTCCAGATTGGAGCATATCATGCCTTTGAGGGACGGAAGAAGGTACTTTTTGTATGTTTCAACAAAGTACTGGCTGCTGATATTCGCAGGATATTTTCTTACTCACAAAAACTACCGAAAGCTGAAGGGCATATTTTTGTGCAAGACATTTTTGCTATCGCACGAGGGTATTCTGACGGGCAATGGGCAGAAGATCACGATACATGGGGGGAACTTGTACTCAAAAAAATGAAAAAAATCGCTCATAGTTTGCCGAAATACGAAACTGTTCTAATTGACGAAGCTCAGGATATGAAAGACTGGGCACTGGAAATACTTGAATTACTGAGTACACCAAATGCTACAGTTTGTGTGGCTGCTGGCTCAGGTCAGGAACTGTATGGTCAATCAGCAGAGTGGCTTAAGAACTTTAAGCAAAACGCTAGTAGGGAGATAGGCTTAAGACGAATCTTCCGTAATGCTGCGCCTATGGCTAAATTTGCTCATGTTTTTTATGAGGCTGGTCTTGATGTTAATAAAATAGAAGAACCTCTGAGTAAAATTGATAAAAAAACTGATAGCAAAATTATACAACCGTTACTATTTGAGAGACCAGACGGGCAACCTCCTAGCTTGATCAACATTGATGAATCATGCAGTGATGATTTTGGTTTTTCTTTTTATATCGAAATCATTAGTGATGAATACAAGAGAATAATTAAAAATCAAATTGAACTCTTAGATAAGAGCCGAGGTGATTGTCCTCTTGACTGCTTAGTTTTGGTTCCAGATACTAATGGAATAGAGCGTATATGCGCTCTGAAAGCAATAGAAGGACTGAAAATCGATTTTATCGATTATACAAATGATGATTACCGCCGTGATATTGCACAACCTAATATGGTAAGACTGTGTACCTTTCACAGTGCTCGTGGTATTGAAGGAAGGCGTGTTATTATCTTCGGTATTGAACAACTAGAAAGTTTATGCCAGAAAACCAACATTAGCTTGAAAAATCTTGGTTACATAACCTTTTCACGCTCAGCTTTTGAATGTGTGATTTGCGTTAAGACAAAAATTAAGTCAGATGTAAATACTTTTATTGAAAATGTACTGAAAGCAATGCACAAGGCATAGTCAGTAGATACTGATCGCACTTCCCCCACTCTCCACTTTCATGCGATCGCTCTATGTACCTAGTATCCAGCCTCCCGCTCAATCTTCAAAGATGGCATCAAATAGTGATCGCTTGACTCTGAAATTAATCGCCATCAGTCGTTGATAAAGCTCTTCCAAGCTACCAATAGTAATTTTACCTTCTGAGTTCAGCTTCCTGATAATAGCTAGAGTACCTTTGACATTCAACCCTAATCGCATAGCTTCTCTTCTAGCTGCAAAGTCATCTAGAACAACGTAATCAGCTTGTAATTCTGTACTTAGTGCGATCGCTTCTGACTCCCCTTTGCCAAGACGTGCATTCAGACTGCTAGCCAAGGAAATTAGATTTGTTCCTTTAACTTCTATCTTTTTGTCATCAATTAAACGTTGAATATATTCGCTAGCTTCGTCCTGTTTAGCCTTGATTTCATCATTTACTACTTCTGGCAGATAAAACTCGCCCAAGAAGTTAACAAATTTTTCTAAGAAATGCAATCGAGCCAGGAAAATCAAAGGGGACGAATTGAAAACAATTTTCACCAGAATTACTAGCTTCTTTCCATCGAAACATCTTCTTTTGATAAAAAAGAGTAGTCAAACCCTATCAAATCTAGTAGTTTCAGAAAGACTTCCGGCTCTACATCCATGACTTCTGCTGCTTTCTTTAAGCTAATAACTCTGGCAGTTAAAGCACCAAGAACAAATAAAAAGCTCTCCTTTTGCTCAATATCTTGAAATATCTGTATTTCCGAGGCAATGCCTTTAACAACTTCTGTATTTATCATCACTTTTGACTCAATAAACTGAATTATTACATCAATCATTGTAGGGAGGTGAAGAGTGCGATCACTCTTGGGATAGATGATAATGCGATCGCAAGTTGGGGTGCAATTGACCTGCAAATGAAGCGCTACTACTCTACATTCAAACCAGTAATTTGTTGGGCAAACCAGCTAGCCGCACTAATATTAGTTCCCTCAACCAGGCGTTCTAAGGTTTGGTCTAGGAGGGGAATTGGCAATCCTTTCAACGCTACAGAGTAAACACATTGCTGATACTTCTTATCGGGTTGCAACCGAAACGCGATCGCTCGTTTCCCCAACACGTCAATTACCCAATACTCAGGGATTTCCAGATCAGCATAGAGTTTTTTCTTTTCATCTAGGTCAGTTGCCAGCGTTGTGTCAGAGATTTCACCCACCAAGTCAGGAACTCGCCATTGAGTCAAGTCAATTCGACGCGGTTCCCCTTCTTGCCATTGTGGGACACCTTCTCCGACATACAGCACTAAATCGGGTGCTGCTGCACGCTGATTTGGCTTCTCCAGCAAACAGCGCCCCAGAGACTCAGCCGTTTGCCGAGCAAACTGAGTGAACCAAATATAAAACAGTAACGTGAACAGGTCACTAACTCTCGCATGGTTGATGCCTTCTGAACCCATATCAAGAAGAAGGGAGTTGCCATTGAAAAACAATCTCATTCTCTCAGGAGTAGGATCGTTGCGATAGCGTAAGTAATCCTCCCAAGTCGCTGGCTGCCATTGTGGAATGTGTAGAGTATCGGCTTCTTGGATGGCTGTAAGAATTGAAGCTGTCATCGGTTAAGGCTACCCGTAAGCGTTAGTGCAATTTTAACTTCACTTAGTTGTAGGTAGTGCGGTGAATGAAGTAAGAGACACTGGCGGTGAAAAAATACTTGAGATTCGGGAAGCGCTTAGGAAATTAATCCAGCAGCAGCAGAGTTTATCAGGGTGCACTTGGAGATGACGAAGAAAGAAGAATAGTTGCAGTAATTGGAGAAGCGATCGCACCTGTACTCAGAATTTTGCTGTTATTATTTCCAACGATCTCCCGCAATGTTTCTATTACTAACGCTTAAAATTCACCAACAAAGTTATCTTGCCGTTTAACTCTCTACACTTAAACGTCTAGGCAAATCTTCATGAAATCTTTGTGTAGTATGCCATCCATGCTCATCCACCTGGGGGAAGTTGATTACTAGTAGATAATGCAAGCTATTTTTAGAGGGGATTTATCGGAGGCGAACAACAATGAAGGCAATATTTTTAGGGTTACATCACTATGATGTTGAACAATAACATGCTCCAGGGACGGTGGAGCTTTAAATACTACTGGCGGTATTTTACTGCAATCGGGTCGCTGAGTGTTGTTTACTTTGTTACAGCCCAACTTGCCTTCTCAATTTTAAACCTAAATGTTGGCCCTTCTCCCCTTTGGCCACCAGCCGGAATGGCTTTGGCAGCAATAGTTTTGCAGGGACGGAGTGTTTGGCCAGGAGTTGCCTTGGGTGCGTTTTTCTTTGCGCGATCGCTAGGAGTATCTTGGGTAGTCGCTGGCAGCCTCGGTTTCAGTAGCGCTTTACAAGCCGTAATTGGGGCGGAATTACTGCGTCGGATGAGATTTCATCCGTCCCTTGAACGACTGCAAGATGTTATGCAGCTAGTCGTCTTAGGTGCTGCGGTTTCTCCCCTCGTGAATGCTAGTATCAGCACACTTATTGGCTGCTTGGGTGGAACGGTTGCCCTTGCGAATTGGCAGAGAAATTTGTGGATTTTTTGGCTAGGTGACTGGATCGGAATTTTAGTAGTCACCCCCCTTTTCTTGGTTTTGAGCTACTTGATTTGGGATTTCAAATGGTCGATCGCAAACATTTTCAGTTGGGGAATCTTTAGGAAAGGTCAAAATCGCTCGAAGTCGAGAAACCTTGCCGTAATCCCACATCCCACTTCCCCTTCGCCTCACTCTCACCGGAAAGAAATCCAATATGGTCTTGAGGCAGTTATCTGTTTCAGTTTGCTGTGTTTTATCAGCTGGTTTGTCTTTGGTTCCAAAACAGGGGCTGGAATTGCTCAGTATCCGCTGGAATACCTTGCTTTTCCCTTCGTTGTTTGGGCAGCACTTCGTTTTGCCCAAATAGGTGCGATCGCGTCAAGTTTAATTGTCTGCTCATTTGCGATTTGGGGCGCAGCACGGGGCGTCGGACCATTTATGACAAAAGCGGAGAACACCTATCAGGCAATTCTGTTTTTGCATGGGTTTATGGGTGTCATCACGATTACCGCTTTAGTCTTAGCGGCAGCAGGCTCAGAACGTGCCTTAGCCGTTAAGTTACTCAAAGAACGAGAAGCCAGCTTAGCAAATGCTCAGCGCCTTGCTCAGCTAGGCAACTGGGATTTTTTTGAAGTCTGTCAAGGTAGATATCTACCCCAGCAGCAATTGCGGTGGTCTGATCAACTCTATCGCCTTTTTGGTTTTCCCCCCAAAGCCTTTGAACCCAGTTGGGAAGCTTTCTTCCAAGTTGTCCATCCAGCCGATCGCCAGCGAGTTGGGCAAGCGATTCAGGGCGCACTGAGCGAAAATAAGCCCTACTCGATTGAGTATCGGATTGTTTGGCCAGATTGTTCAGAAAGGGTGGTTTCTGAACAATCTGAGATTAATAGATGCGGCATCACAGGCACAGTACAAGACATTACCGATCGCCAACAAGTCGAAACTCAACTGCGAGAAGCTGCTGAACGTGTTCGCGAAGCCGCCGAACGACATCGCTTATTAGGAGAGATGGCAATGCGGATTCGGCGATCGCTTAATCTCGATCAAATTCTCAACACAACAGTCGCTGAAGTCCGGCAATTTCTCCAAGCTGACCGGGTTTTCATTGCACAAATAGATATAGTCAAGAGTAACTCTCAAACTTCTTTACGAGGCTCAGTCATTGCTGAATCCGTAGACCCATTCTACCCATCGCTACGCAGCCTGATTATTGATGATGAAGCGTCCTTACAAGAATGGCGATCGGTATTTGAACAAAGCCGTATTCGTGTGATTGAGGATACAAGCGCGATCGCACTTTCCCCTCAGCAAGCCAGATACTACACCCAATACCATATCCGCTCTGTTTTAGCTGTACCCATTCTTGTGGGTGATGAGTTATATGGTGGCTTAGTGGTGAATCAATGCCAAGAGTCGCGGCAGTGGCAACCGTGGGAGATTGATTGGCTTACGTCCCTCGCCACACAAGTTGCGATCGCAATTCAGCAAGCCGAACTGTATCGACAAATTACTGAACTCAACACTCATCTTGAATCTCAGGTAGAAGAACGTACCCAAGAACTCAGCGCCAAAATGACGGAACTTCAGGAACTCAACCACTTGAAAGATGTCTTCCTGCAAGCCGTTTCCCACGACCTACGCACCTCTTTGCTGGGAATGTCCATGGTGTTGAAAAATTTGCACCAATCAGCCGGAGAAACCGTAACCATCACTCGCTCTCTGATTGAGCGAATGATGACATGTAGCGATCGCCAACTTAGTTTGATCAACTCCCTTTTAGAAGATCATTTCAACGAAGAGCGAGAATTAGATCTTCAATGCGAACCCCTACAGTTCAACACGTTGATTCAAAACCTAGCTGCCGACTACTCAACAAAGCTTGCACAAAACCAAGCTACCCTAACCTACACATTGCCAGAAGATATTCCCTTAATTCCTGCCGATCCACAACAATTGCGACGGGTATTGGACAATTTACTTATTAATGCCCTCAAACATAACCCATTAGGAGTGAACCTCACTTTACAAGTTACCGTTGAAAACCAGATGGTTCGTTGCATTCTTCAGGATGATGGAGTAGGAATGAGTCAACAGCAACAGAAGAGCCTCTTCAAACTCTACATTCGAGGTCTTCACACCGAACACTTAACAGGTATTGGTTTAGGCTTGTATCAGTGTCGGCAAATTATTAATGCTCACGGTGGTCAAATTGGTGTCATCAGTACGCCAGGAACTGGGTCAACGTTCTGGTTCACTCTTCCTTTATCTAGCTCAACAGTGCTTCAACTTCAATCAGCTAGTATTTAATCTTGCCTTCCCCTTCATTAATCAACTAATTGACGCTAGCTCTTTTGAAGCAAGTCAGAGACAATTTGCTCCCATTCTTTGGAAAGCTCTCCTTTAAACTCTACCTGACTACTTCGCCTATACCAGTAACGGGCATTACTATCGTCGCCTTCTTTTCGATGTAGATAGGCATGAACCCAAGCACTGTCAACATCACTAGCATTTTGTACAATTTGATGAGCTTTGTCCCAATCTCCTCTTTTTTCATACCACATAGCTTGTAGTGCTAATGGCAGAAATTCAGGACCTCGTTCTTGTTTTTCTAACAATTGTATGAATTCATCTAGAGTCATAATTTTCCCCAGATTGTTTAACAGAAAATCCATGCTCTACTAACTTAATTTGATAATTCTAGAGGTAAGTTTTAACCACGTATTGCAGCAGACCCTCACAGGCATCTAGCAGTAAATCAATAACCTTGTTAAAACCCTCCGTACCACCGTAGTAAGGGTCAGGGACTTCTCGCTCACGATGATTTGAGGCAAAATCACACATTAGCCGTACTTTGTCTTTGTACTTTCCGGCTCGATCAAGGGAGAGGATATCCTGATAATTTTCCTGATCCATCGCCAAAATTAAGTCAAAGTTCTCAAAATCAGACTTTTGAAATTGTCGTGCTTGACCCTTAAGCTCAATCCCCCGACGTGCTGCTGCTGCTGCCATACGTTGATCGGGAGGAGAACCAATATGGTAGCCGCCAGTTCCAGCCGAATCGCAGACAATACTCTCACCCAGACCTGCTTGTTCAATCAGGTGATTCATAATATTCTCCGCTGATGGAGAACGGCAAATATTTCCAAGACAGACGAAAAGTAACTTGCAAGGCATGGGTATAATGTTTAACTTAAACTTTGTATGCAGCCTAAAATGCGATCGCGTACAAATCTATTTAACTTAAATTTTGTCCGTTTATGTTACACAAAAGCCTTCGCTGACCGAGTTCCATGAATGACAGGTTCTTAGTAGCCCCCGTGTTAAGTTTAGCAACGAAGCTGACCAATCTTACCATTGCAGTAAGATAACAAATGCCGGGAACAGAGTTAATTAGTAGCACAATCAAACTGACTAGAAGCCCAGTAGGAACATAAAAAACGCCTTCTAGTTGTGATTGAATGGCTCCCGTTTCAATGTGATTTGAGGAAAGTATTTTGAAGTTCAAGTCGCGCCACCGCTCTTACCGCAAGCCCCGCCGACCCTTGCCATTACCAATAATCTTCATGACCATACCTTTGGTCTTGATTGCACTGGAGTTGCTGGCAAGAATTTTTGTTGGCTTTGCGGGCAAAAGCGCCGAGTTGGCAGCTTATGAAGGTCAACCTGAACTTGCTACCGCTTACGGTCTCAAGTTTCTCGGTCAATCTCAACAACCCTATGATGGGATTTTTGACCGTGGTCGTCTAGCTGCCCAACGGCAGTTTGGGATGGGCTATAGCTTAGTTGGCAAGCAAAAAAGTCAGTATTGGGGCATCAATGAGCAAGGGTTTCGCGACAATGATCCGCTTCCCCTCGCTAAACCCAAAAATGAAATTCGGATTTTTCTTTTAGGTGGTTCTACAGCTTTTGGTCAATGGAGTGCCAGTAATCAAGCCACATTAGCCAGCAAACTGGAAACCCGTCTCAATGAACGGATAGCACAGCAGAAGCGGACTCCGGAGAAATATCGACCGACAACATTACCCTACTTTAAAAGCGAGCTTGATAAAGTCATTAAGTTGCCACTAAGGCTACGGGATGGTCAGTATCGCGTTATCAATGCGGCTGTACCGGGTTATACGTCTGGTAACGAACTCGCGCAGCTAGCTCTCCAGATTTTGCCCTATAGTCCAGATGCGATCGTGGTTTTGGATGGATATAGTGACTTAATGCTGCCAAGTAATCAAGCGGCTAAAGATATTCCCCACACGGAAGCCTTTCTCAACAATGCCTCAGGACACTATTGGACAACCATAACCCAACAGCTAAAAGACACCATTACAGGGACTTATTTCGTTAAAGCCATTCAATACTGGCTGTTACGTCCAGAGCCGAATGTCACTCAGACAAGCCTAATCGCAACGGAGAATGCAGCACCACTAGAGCAACATCTCGCCGCTAACCCTGGTGAACTAGACAGTCGAGTCGCACGTTACCGGACTCATCAAGCCCAAATGGTTCGTTTGACAACTGGAGCAGGAATTCCTATCTTTCTTGCCCTTCAGCCAGAAATTACGGGTCGTGGCACGAGTAATCTTTCACCAAAAGAACAGGCGATTTTAAATGAACTCAAGCCAAGCTACAAACAACAGGTACAGACGGGTTATGCAGAATTAGCGCAAGCGAACGAACAACTTCAGAAAGCGTTTCCTAAAAATGTGAAGACGCTCAATTTCTACAAGTTCTATGAAAACTTCTCTAAGCCAGCCTTTTATGACACGGTTCACTTAACTGAGGAAGCCAATACCGCCCTCGCTGAGCAGTTTTATCGAGTGATTACGAGTTTGCCTAAGCTACAGGTTGCTCCCCCGAAGCCACCGACATAATATAGCGGTTCTCCTAAGGATGAGGTACAAGATTCTGCGTTTTCGGGAATAGGCAAGAAAGTAAGATTTACCTCACTGATACGAGAATCGCCATAAAGCAAAAGGCAAAAGAAAACGTTTGAATGAGTTTCTTTTGCCTTTTGACCTTTAACTAAACTTTCAGTTACATTCCTGGAAGATTTAGCCCACTTGTGAGTTCTTCCATCCGTTCTCGCATGGTGGCTGTGGACTTCTCGTAAGCATCTTTCATCGCGGCTGTGACGGTTTCAGAGAGCGTACCTGCTCCTTGAGCGATCGCAGCTTCAGAAATCTCTACACGCAGGGGTTCCTGGTTGCCACTAAGCACAACCTTGACACTGCCATCTGCTGATGAGCCTTCAATTTCCATTTGCTCCAGTTCTTCCTGGAGTTGTTTGGCACCTTGTTGAACTTCTTGGGCTTTTTTGAATGCTTCGGCGAGTTCTTTCATTTTGCCTAAACCGAAGCCGAATCCTTGTCCTTTTGTCATATTAGATTGACTCTATCTGAGTTAAACGAGTATATCAGTGGTGACATCTACCTTACGGTAAGAACGTCCTGCTTTATCGTCCTTATTATCAGACAACTCCACAGGCTTATTTTGTGAGTTCCACGATGTTGAAATGAGTTGTATTGATCTTAGTACCCCTTACCGCCGTGCGACATCTTTAGCCTAGTTGAAACTCACCCAAGATTCTGACTTCTGGTTCTAAGCAGAGCGACCAATGCTGCTCTACCTGCTGCTGGATATGGTGAATAATTTGGAAGATATCGCTAGCTTTTGCCCCACCACAGTTGAGGATAAAGTTGGCATGACGCTCAGCCACTTGAGCCTTGCCAACTTGATAACCCTTTAAACCAATTTGTTCAATTAGCCAAGCTGCTGGGTGTGTATCAGGATTGCGGAAGACACTACCACAGCTAGGTAGGTGATAAGGCTGAGATTTACGTCGTTGCTCCAAATGGCGAGATGTTTCGGCAAGTACCTGTTTTGGATCAGCACCCGGTTTTAACTGAAAGGTTGCTTGCGTAACTAACCGCTCGCCTCCTTGCAGGTTTGAGGTGCGATAGCTAAAGCCTAAGTCCTGAGGATTTAGTGTTTCAACTTTCCCCGTTGGAGAGAGCGTCTGGGTACTTACAAGCACATCAGCCGTACAACTTTTGTGGGCACCAGCATTCATCACTACGGCACCGCCAACTGTGCCAGGGATTCCTACTGCCCACTCCATTCCCTGCCAGCCAATTTCTGCGGCTTGCCATGCCAGACGAGCAATGGGTTCACCAGCCCCTGCTGTGACTCTTCCGGTTTCGTAGTCAAACTGACTTCGGCGGAGATGGCGAGTACAGATCACTAAACCGGGCAAACCGCGATCGCTTACTAAAAGATTAGAGCCTGCCCCCAACAGTGTTAGGGGTAATCCTTGGGACAAAGCCCACTCAAAACTGGCTTGCAGGTCTTCTAAGCGTCGGGGAGCAACGTACCACTCGGCTGGACCACCGACTCGAAACGAGGTGAGGCTCGCTAACGGGGCAGCCGCACGAAGCGGACAGTCGGTTCCAGGCACATAAAGCTCAGGCTTGTAAACTTTCTTTTTTGTAGGAACTGCGCTAGTAACGCTTTTGGGATCATAGGACAGGGTCATATCAATACACGTCAAAAGAATGCCGATTGGTTTTGGGCAAGTGAGTTGGGTCTAAAGTCTTGTTTTTTTGCTTTAGTTAGTCGAACTTAGGCTTTTTGGCTCAATTCTCTTAATTGATCTTTCTCAGCCTTTTGGTAGAACTCTATGACCTGGGGAATAATCTGATTTAAATTTCCTGCTCCTAAAAATAGGGCAAGGTCTCCGGGTTGGAGGGTTTGGGTGAGCAACTCGGTTACCGAGCTTAACGTTGGGCTGTAGTACACATTCTCGTGGTGAACACCGTTAGCAGAGCGTTGCGCCGCAGCACAGATCGCATCTCGAACCTGCTCCCCGCTAATGTGCCCTAAGTTAGGTTCTCCAGCACTGTAAATGTCAGTGATTACAACAATGTCTGCATCGCTAAAAGCTTCAGCAAATTCCGACAAAAATGTCAAGGTGCGGCTGTAGCGATGAGGCTGGAAAATCGCAACCACTCGTCGAGGTGTTGAGGACGAAGTACCGTCTTCACTCTTGCGTAGACGAGCTGCAGCAAGTGTGGCTTGAATTTCACTAGGGTGGTGAGCGTAGTCATCAACAAACGAGATGTCATTGCACTTACCCCGAAGCTCAAACCGACGTTTGGCTCCCTCAAAGGTTGAGAGTGCTGAGTCGATGACATCAAACTCTAAACCCAGATATCGTCCTACCGCCACAGCAGCCAAAGCATTACTGAGGTTGTGTTGACCCAGCAACTTGAGATGCAGTTCTCCTAAAACCTCATTGCCCTCCCAAACACGGGCAGTGGTGCCATGGGCATGGTAGTTTACATTATCTACACTGTAATTAGCACCAGCATCTCTCCGTAGGCTGTAACTGATTGTGGGGTTGAGGTGCGATCGCAATGTCTCACAATCAATACATCCAACCAATATCTGACAACGCCGAGCAAACGTCTGGAAGATCTCAATTACCTGTTCCAGCGAGTCGTAGTGGTCTGGATGATCCAGTTCAATATTCGTGACAACCCCAATCTTAGGAGAGAGCTTAGCTAAAGACCCGTCAGATTCGTCAGCTTCGGCAACGAGATAAGGCCCATTCCCCAATCGTGCATTCCCATCCCAGGCATCCACCTCGCCTCCGACAACAATCGTTGGATCGAGACCTGCTTTAAGCAAGAGATACCCAATCAAGCTACTTGTTGTCGTTTTTCCATGAGTCCCCGCCACGCCGATACTTTGATAATCTTGAATCAAAGCCGCTAGCAAATCTGAGCGATGAAAAATTGGGTAGCCTCGTTCTAAAGCCGCTTGATACTCAGAATTAACTGTATTAATCGCTGTCGAACAGATCACTTGAGGCAAGCTTGACGAGAGTTGTCCTGTCCCGACAGTCTTGGTATTTGCAAGTCCAGATGCGATTCCTAAAGTTGGGCTAACACTGATACCAGTCGGCAATTCTCCATACGCTGGCTCTGTCCTAGAGCGGAAAAATTCTAAATTAGTAGCGTCTTGGTTTCCAAAAAGATGAGCGCCAACTGCTTGCAAACGTTGAGTAATATGCGTTGAACGAAGGTCAGAACCCGATACAGGTATTTGGCGCTTTGCTAGAACGTAGGCAAGGGCTGACATTCCAATTCCACCAATGCCGATGAAATGAAATGGCTTCCCAGTAAAATCAACAGTATTCGGCATCTTAACTCCTTACACACCACACCACACAAGCCTACTGTGCCAATAACACGCGCTATCATATCAAGAATTGATTTTTCAAGATATAGCCAAGCATAGATTTAGCGCAATTTTCATAAAAAAGGTACACTTGTCCTATAGATTGTGTTATTGCTGAACTAAATTTTTCTACCCCTAGACGGTTTTTACTACTAAACACGTAGAGCTATTCTCCGTCCGGAAGCTTTAGTCAAGAAAACAACTCAGAACCTACCAACGAGGTGATTCAGATTTGAGTCAAACCCGTTGTCTAGTTGAGGGAGAATCGAGAGTTGGAAGAATTCACAACTTGCACGACAGAGAGTGTAAGGGGAAGTTAGCTTCATTGCCTCACCCGTTTCTCCATTGTCCTTGGTACGGAGTCACCTCCTACATCGTTTGTCAATTGTGCGATCGCTTTCATTATGGGACAAGTGGCAATTCTAGGCGGCACCTTCGATCCCGTTCACTGGGGGCACCTGTTAATTGCACAGGCAGCGCTCAGTCAGTTAAATCTAACTCAAGTTATCTGGGTACCTGATCGCCTTTCACCTCATAAACAAGCCTGTAGCTATGAGCATCGTCGGTTAATGGTAGAGCAAGCGATCAGAGACAACCCAAACTTTATACTCTCACCTCTGGAGACAGTAGACGCTAAACCCAATTACGCGCTCAAAACTTTAACCGAGCTTCAGGATACCTATTCTAACTGTCAGTGGTACTGGATTATTGGGATTGATGCTTTTCAGACATTGCCACAGTGGTATTGCCGTGAAGCCGTTATACCTGCCTGCGACTGGTTAGTTGCACCACGCCCTATCGTTACAACAAGGGTTCACTTCACTAAAAGCGAGAGAACTCAACCTCTACCAGATAGCCAAAGTAGCTGGCTGTGCCAACAAGTCGCTCAACAACTAGCTTCTCAAGATATCTCAATTCGCTGGCAGCTTCTGCAAATGCCAGCCGTAGGCATCTCCTCAACACTAATTCGACAATACTGTCGTCAGCATCGCTCAATTCGCTACCTCGTTCCAGAATCTGTTCGAGCTTACATTACTGACCACAACCTCTACTTGGAGGGAGTGGGGAGTAGCTCACAAGTCTAGTTATTGTTACGTTTAAGCTGAGAAAAGGGACAAGGAAGAAAACGCTCATCCTCTGCCCTTGGGCTTTTTGCCCTGGAACCTTCTGCCTTTTGCTTTATAACCCCAGAGTCGTGAAAAGTTCACAGCGTTGCACTCAAGATGAGGAGCAAATCTTTTCTAGCTCCTGATCCCCTTCTCCGTATCTTTACCAATTCCAAGGTGGAATTGTACAGGCTTTGCGATATGATTGGGGTCATTAGTGGAGATATTTACTTACTGAGCTTGAATACAGAGGGCAAGACGTTGTGATTAGAGTAGCGATCAATGGGTTCGGGCGCATCGGACGCAACTTCGCACGATGCTGGTTAACCAGGGAAAATAGCCAAATAGATTTAGTAGGCATCAATGATACTTCTGACCCTAAAACGAATGCTCATTTGCTGAAGTACGACACGATGCTGGGGAAGTTGGATGCTGATATCGGCTTTGATGAAAACTCCATCATCATCAATGGCAAAACAGTTAAGTGCGTATCTGATCGCAACCCGCTGAACTTGCCCTGGGCAGATTGGGGAATTGACCTTGTCATTGAAGCTACAGGTGTATTTGTCAGCCGTGAGGGAGCCTCGAAGCACATAGCAGCGGGCGCAAAAAAGGTAATGATTACAGCTCCTGCTAAAGGGGATGATGTCAGTACCTATGTGGTAGGTGTCAATGACCATCACTACGATCACAATAAGGATGATATTGTCAGCAACGCTAGCTGTACAACTAATTGCTTATCCCCCTTTGCCAAAGTGCTACATGAACAATTCGGTATCATCAAAGGGACGATGACCACGACTCACAGCTACACAGGAGACCAACGTCTTTTGGATGCTAGCCACCGTGATGTTCGCAGGGCACGGGCAGCAGCGATGAACATTGTTCCAACCAGCACAGGTGCAGCAAAAGCTGTCGGTTTAGTCTTGCCGGAACTGAAAGGCAAACTAAATGGTATTGCCTTGCGTGTGCCAACACCAAACGTTTCTGTGGTTGACTTGGTGGTTCAAGTCGAGAAACCAACGATCGCAGAGCAGGTGAATAGCGTTCTCAGAGAAGCTGCTGAAGGACCACTCAACGGAATTTTGGCATACAGTGATGAGCCGCTTGTTTCAACAGACTACAAGGGTCACGATGCCTCTTCAATTGTGGATTCCAGCCTAACGATGGTTATGGGTGGTGACATGGTCAAAGTTGTTGCCTGGTATGACAACGAGTGGGGTTACTCTCAGCGAGTTGTGGATTTGGCAGAAATCATTGCCCAGAAGTGGGAGAGTTAGTCCTTCAATCGAACTTTAAGGAACAGACGTTCACTTGAGTCAAATATAAGTGTGAGCCTGGGAAACAAATTCCTAGGCTTAATTTTTGAGAAACTCACTAACTGAGAAGTTACGCACTTCGATACTGATTAGCTTAGTATGCCTACACTTGTTTAAAAATGCTGAAATCCTCGGCTCAGAGCCAGTAATTCATCGGCACAAGTGCCTGTGCTATCTGTTAACCAGACTTCAGTACCAGTCGTGATGTTGCCAATAATCGCGGCTCCTCCTAACTGTGCTACTAAAGCTTCAGCGGGTTCTGGAGGTAGACACAGCAGGAGTTCAAAGTCTTCACCACCGTACAAAGCCCAGTCTAAGATTGGCGCGACGGATATCAACTTACTCATGGCTGATGATAAAGGAATTGAGGTTCTTTCAAGCCTTGCCCCAACGCCACTAGCACGGCAGAGTTGTAAAATGGCATCTGCCAAACCGTCACTGCTATCCATTCCTGCTACTTGAACTGCGGAGTAGGAATCTAGACTATTCCAGAGTAGGGGCAAAACATCAAGTCTGGGTTTTGGGCGTTGGTGAGCCTGGATTAAATAGGTACGTTCGGCTTCGCTCAAGTGTTTGCCTAATTCTGGGTTGAGAAGTAGTTCCAGTCCTGCACGGGAAGCACCGTGGACACCCGTGATAACGATCGCATTTCCCACAACCGCAGTTGAACGACGGAGTATTCGGTTCGGTAAAGCTTGACCAAAGGCGGTAATCGAGAGACTAATAACAGGCGATCGCACCACATCACCACCGACAATTACTGTATTGTACTGCTGCAAACATTGGGTAATGCCTTGGTAGAGTCGCTCTACCCAGCTAACCGCAACATCACCTGTAACGCTCAATCCCACAGTAATTCCGATTGGGGCAGCTCCCATTGCCGCTAAATCAGATAAATTAGCAGCCGTTGCACGCCAACCCGCGTCTTCGGGACTGGTAGTGCGATCGCTAAAATGTACCCCATCTACTAAAACATCTGTTGTCACAACCAGTGAGCGACCTGAGCCAGGGAACGGCATCACAGCCGCATCATCACCCACAATATCCGCAGGACAAAAGCGCTGCAACCGTTCCAAAAGACCTTGTTCCCCAATGTCTCGAACTCGTAATTCCACTGGCTGCTGAAAGCTACTCATCTAGGTTCTCTTCATTTATACTCTTTGAGAAGGTTGCCCAAGCATGCAAGTGAAGCTCAACTATCAAAGCTTTTGAGCCATGAGAAATTCTGTGTTGTAAGCTGTCCAACAGAATGTAGAAGACAGTCATTTTCATCCAGAGGTGCTTAACCCCATGTCTGATGTAAAGCCGATCCATCAAAACATCTATCGGAATGTCGTCACAGGCGCAACACCTAATCCAGTGATGCCAAATCCTGATGCAATTGACGAGGAAATCATTAATAGACCTCTTGCAAAAGTCGTCGCTGGGGTACTATGGGGTCTAAACAAAGGCG